>JAUNUE010000269.1 GCA_030538335.1 Allobrachymonas sp.
TGCGATTGCGCAAGCGCACATGCAGCCTACTGCAAAATGCCCACGCCTGTGCTCACCCGCCTGATCCACGAAGCGGTGGAACACCAGGCACCCAAACGCAGCGGCATGTTCCGCCCCAAACTGCGCTACGCCCACCAAGGCGGCACCAACCCGCCCGTGGTGGTGGTGCATGGCAACTCGCTCGAAGGCGTGACCGACAGCTACAAGCGCTTTCTTGAAGGCCGCATCCGCCAGCATTTCAATCTGATCGGCACGCCGCTGCGGGTGGAGATGAAGACTTCGCGCAACCCCTACACTGAAAAAAGCTGATGTGCGCACGGCCTTGCCTGTGCCGACCGCCAAGCAAGGTTGCTCACCGCTGACACGCAGTGTCAAGGAGTGGGCAAACTGTTCCAGAACGCGCAACGCGCATCATCCTCAGGATGTGCAATCCTATCTGCAGCAGCCCCCGGACGTAACACATAAGCCGTTGGCGCAGCAGGGTTTACGGCTTGCCAAGTCGCCACTCCTGGCGCACCGTGCCGGGCGAAATGTGCCCATGCCGCCTGCATGCGATGGGCCAGCTGCAATTGCTCATCCGTGAAATGCTCAGGCTTGGCCAGTACCCACGGGGTGTGCATGATGTAAACCAGTTCTGAGGCATGGAATGCGCCTTGCAGATCCTTGAAAAAGGTGCGGGACGCCCGCCGTGCAGGCTGCGGATCGTCAAACCGGTAAGCGTACACAGGCGTGTGCCTGGCGGCCAGGCGCTCAAATTGCTGGCTGGGGCAAACAAAAACGCTGTCGCTCAGCGCCTCGCCATAAGCGCTGGCAGCATCAGCGTATTTTTCTGGCGGATAAGCGGCCAGCACCTGTTCTGCACCAGCGCCGTACTGGATCTGCAAGGCTTTGCGGTAGCTTGCGAGTGTGCGCACCTCACCGCTGGTGCGCAGCATGAATGCAAACAACGCGCCTTCATCGCTGGTGTATCCCTCCATGATGGGCACCCGGTGAAAGCGGCCTGCTGCAATCGCTTCTTTGGGGTGCATGGGCAGCGTGGCATCGCCCCACGCCGGGTTCCAGCTGTGTGCGCCCATTACGCCTGCGGTTTGGGCAGGCTGCGCCAACAAGCTGCGTGCTGAGAGCTGGCGCAGGCATGCCGTTTGCTGCTTGCCTGCCGGGCAGCCAAGTTCACTGGCGTAGCGCTCCCCGCCTGCATCGGCCTGCGCCAATGGAGGACTTGACGCTGGCAGACTACAGGTGCCGCTCTGGATGATGGCCCGGTGGAACAAACCTTGGGCAGCCGGTGAAGTGAGCTGTTGGCACACACTCCAGCTGCCTGCCGATTCGCCAAACAGCGTGACATTGCGCGCATCGCCCCCGAATGCCCCGATATTGGCTTGCACCCAGCGCAGTGCCGCTTGCTGATCGAGCAGGCCGGGGCTGGCATGGCCCCCATTTTCATCGCGCAAGGCAGGCAGCGTCAAAAAGCCCAATGCCCCCAAGCGGTAGTTGGGCGCCACCATCACCAAGCGCTGGCGCTGCGCCATCACACTGAGGTCGTACATGACGTTGGAGCCGACCACCCAGCCGCCCCCGTGCAGCCACACCATCACGGGCAGCTTTTCACCTGACACCATGTCGGCAGGCGCGTAGATATTCAGGTTGAGACAATCTTCATCGCCTGTGATAAACATGCGCCGTGGCTTGCCGTTGAACACGCGCATGTCGAGGTTTTGCATGCAGGTAGCGCCGGCTACATGGGCATCACGCGGAGCCGCCCAAGGTGCGGGGGGTTGCGGTGCCATAAAGCGCAGCTTGCCCACAGGAGGTGCGGCATAGGGAATGTTGAGAAACACCCTGCCCTGCGCCGATCTGCGCCCTACCACTTCGCCCTGCTCTGTGGAAACGCGAACCGCTTGCGCATCAGCCGCTTGCGTGATATGTGTGGCTTTGCCTGGCGACAGGCAGCCCGCAAGCACAAGCGAAAAGCCTGCCACACAAAAGATGGAAAGCTTACGGCGCAGAGGGAACATGGTGTTGAGCAGACAACAAAAAACCACAAATGCTACCCGGGCAGGATGGTTCAACAGCTCACTTCTCCGCAAAGTTTGCGCTGATTGTGGCAGCTATGGAACCGCATCCGGGATGCTTACATCAACAAGTGCTCGCCCGCATTGTCCCCGCCC
>JAUNUE010000015.1:0-8290 GCA_030538335.1 Allobrachymonas sp.
GCCGGTGCCACTGTTTCGGCAAACGAAAGCGATGCCGCGCAGGAGCAGGCGGCCTTCAATGCGGCGCTCAACCGCTTCCGCAACGCCGACTATGCAGGCGCCCAGACGGCTTTGCGCGCTTACCTGCAACGCTACCCGCAGGGCAGCAACCGTATTGATGCGCAGCACTGGCTGGGCAATACCGAATATGCCTTGCGCAATTACAGCAGCGCGATCACGAATTTTCGCAATGTGGTGACGCAAGCGCCGCGGCACCGGCGCGCACCCGAGGCCTTGCTGTCAATTGCGGCATCGCAAATGGAGCTGAAAGACACGGCTGCTGCCAGGAAAACACTGGAGCAGTTGATCACCACCTATCCGCGCTCGGAGGCGGCACAGGCTGCGCAAGACCGGTTGGCACGGTTGCGGTAAGCGAAAAAATGCGGGCAACAAAAAACCTCCCGAAGGAGGTTTTTTGAGAACGTCTGCATCCGCGCTGGAAAACAGCAGCGGGCGCAAAAGCTGTGCTTATTGCACGGGCACGGTTTCTGCCACGATGATTTCCACGCGGCGGTTCTGGGCACGGCCCGCTTCGGTTGCATTGCTGGCAACCGGTTGGGTGGAACCCATGCCGGCAGTGCTGATGCGGGCAGCCGGAACGCCACGGCTCACCAGGTAGTTGCGGGCGGCGTTGGCGCGGTTGATCGACAGGGGGTTGTTGATCGCGTCGGTGCCGGTGCTGTCGGTGTGGCCGGTAATGGCTACGGTGGCAGCAGGGTTCTGCAACAGGGTCTGGGCCAGGCGGTCCAGGATCGGGTACATATTGGGGTTCAGCACGGCAGAACCCACGGCGAACGAAGCGTCAGCCGGGATGTTGATGCGCAGGCGGTTGTCGGTGGTTTGCACAACCTGTACCGGGGTGCCTTGGGCAACCTGTTCCATGGCAACTTTCTGTTGCTGCATGCGGGTCGACCAGACATAGCCACCACCAGCACCCAGCGCGGCACCGGCTGCAGCGCCGATCAAGGTGCTCTTCGTATCCTTGCCTGCGGCCTGGCCAATTGCAGCGCCAGCCAGTGCACCAATCGCTGCACCTGCGCCTACGCCTTGCCCTGTGGTTTGTGGGGCTGCACAGCCTGCCATCAGCGCGGCAGCAGTGGAAACGATGGTCAAGCTTGTCAGGGTTTTTTTCATCTTGCATTCTCCTTGTTGGAAACGTGGATTGGCTGCGGTCAAAACAAGCCGGATAACCGGATTTTCTGCTCCCGGCAGCACGCCAATGGACTGCTTGTCAGGCGCCATGTAACCATACACGCTTTCTCCGCTGGAAATGAGCGATAAAGCGGGCTGCTATGTAGCTGTAGAGTCTCTTTTGTAAGGAAACCTTGCTGTATTTACGCAAGAGAAGCTGCGAAAATCAAGGTATGGGAAAGAAAAACACGCCGAGTTCGACCATGGCCACCCGGTTCTTGCGCAGCCAGGGTGTGGTGTTTGATGAATATGTGTACGAGTGGCAGCCGCATGGCGGCGCCGCGCACAGCGCCGAGGCACTGGGGCTGGATCCGTTCACGGTGGTAAAAACTTTGGTCATGCAGGATCAGGATGCGCGTCCTTTGGTGGTACTCATGCACGGCAACTGCAGCGTATCGACCAAAGCGCTCGCGCGCCAGGTTGCCTGCAAATGGGTAGAGCCGTGCACACCTGCGGTGGCAGAGCGGCACAGCGGCTACCAGGTGGGCGGCACATCGCCGTTTGGCCTGAAGCGCGCCATGCCGATCTATATCGAGCGCAGCATTCTCGATTTGCCCCGCATTGCCATCAATGGCGGCCAGCGCGGTTATCTGGTCGGCATGGATCCGCAGGAGTGTGTACGGCTGTTACAAGCCGTGCCTGTGGATTGTGCACTGGCAGAATAGCGCCTCTTTCCTTTCATCATTGTGGTTGCCATGCCGTCTTTTGCCCTTGTCCTGGTATTTGTGTGCGCCTACCTGTTGGGTTCCTTGAGCTTTGCCGTGATCGTCAGCCGCCTGATGGGCTTGCACGACCCGCGCAGCTACGGCAGCGGCAACCCGGGCGCGACCAATGTGCTGCGCAGCGGCAACAAAGTGGCCGCAGTACTGACGCTTTTGCTCGATGCACTCAAGGGGTGGCTGGCGGTGTTTGTGGTGCAGCAATGGGGCGTGCGTTGGGGTTTGGGTACATCGGCTGTGGCGCTGGCCGGTTTGGGTGCCTTTCTCGGGCATCTGTACCCGGTGTTCTTCCGCTTTCAGGGCGGTAAGGGCGTTGCTACCGCTGCCGGGGTGCTGTTCGGCTTCAGCCCCTGGCTGGGTCTGGCCACCGCGTTGGTATGGTTGTTGACGGCTGTGGTGTCGCGCTATTCATCACTGGCCGCACTGGTGGCAGCACTGGCCTTGGCACCAGTCTACTGGCTGGGCGGACAGCAGGGCTGGTGGCTGGCGCAGCCTGCGGTCATGCTGGCGTGCCTGGCAATGGCCGGGCTGTTGATCTGGCGGCACCGCCAGAATATCCAGCGCCTGCTGGCGGGGCAGGAATCGCGTCTGGGTAAAAAAGCGAAAGACGCCGCTCAATAACGCCGCTCAAGCACCATGCGGTCGCCATCGCGCGTCATGGTAAAGCGGTTGAGGAAGCTGTTGCCGAGCAATACGCCGTTCATGGATGTTTGCAGTACCGCAGCATCTACGTCGTGTACCGTGACGCCGCCTACACGCACGGAATTGAGTTTGACTGCCCAACCTTCCGCCACGCCATTGGCCGTATAGCCCCGTATGGCCCTGCCATTTTTGTAGTTCAAACCAATACGCTGGGCGGTGCCCACATCCATTGCAACTGTGGTGGCTCCGGTATCCACCATGAACTGCACGGTTTTGCCGTTGATGGCACCCGTGGTCACGAAATGGCCGCCACCTGTTTGTGGAAGCACAATGCGTCGTCCGTCACCGCCTTCTTCCCCACCACCTGCCGACATGGGCATGCCGCCTACATTCACGGGCGATTCACCCAAACGCACGGTAAAGCGCTTGCCTTCGCTCAACACGGTGGCGCGGTCGCCCGAGGCCGACAGCACCTTCACGCCCATATAGGTTTCGCCCACGCCCACCATTTTTGGCGCGCTGCCGTTGACGACCAGCAGGGGCTTGCTGCCCATCATGCCGCTCAAGGCCACGCTTTGTGAGGCAGCGGGGAGTGCAGCAAGCCCCAAGGCAGCGACGAGCGCAGCCGAACGGCAGGCAATAAAGGGCAAACGCAATTTTGCAGACATGGCGTCCTCCTGAAGAGACGGGGAGAGAGGGGATTGTTTCAATCGCGGAAATTGTTGAACGACAGCGGCACATCGGCCACGTCCTTCTTGATCAGTGCCATGGCGGCCTGCAGGTCGTCTTTCTTGGCACCGGTGATGCGCACCGAGTCGCCCTGGATGGAAGCCTGCAACTTGAGCTTGCTTTCCTTGATCAGTTTCTGGATTTTTTTCGCCAGCTCGCTTTCAATGCCGCTGCGCACCTTCAGCACCTGTTTGACCTTGTCACCGCCGACTTTCTGCACGGTGCCCTTGTCGAGGAAGCGCACGTCCACATTGCGCTTGGTCATCTTGTTGCGCAGGATGTCTTCAACCTGCTGGAGCTGAAATTCAGCATCGCCCAGCAGCGTGATCTCCTTGTCCTTGAGTTCAATCGCGGCGCTGGTGCCTTTGAAATCAAAGCGCGTGCCGATTTCTTTGGCGCTGTTTTCCACGGCATTTTTTACTTCCACCATGTCGGGGTCGCAAACGGTATCAAAAGACGGCATGGCTTCCTCCTGCTAGCAATGGGCAATGCGACAATTATGGGCTATGAACGACTTGAAAATCGAAGAAAACATTTCTCTCGATGCCTATAACACTTTTGGCATCGCTGCGCGGGCGCGCCATCTGCTGCGGGTGCAGCATGGCGACCAACTCACGGCGCTGGCCGACCCGGCCGCGCAGCCCTTGCTGGCGCATGGATTCCTGGTGCTGGGTGGGGGCAGCAACATCATCCTGACAGGCGATGCGCGCGCGCTGGTGCTGAAGATGGAAAACCGCGGCATGGCGCTGGTCGATGAAGATGCCAAACACTGGATCGTGCAGGCCGCTGCAGGCGAAACCTGGCACGACCTGGTGGCCTGGAGCTTGCAACAAGGCTATGCAGGACTCGAAAACCTCGCGTTGATACCGGGCAGCGTGGGCGCAGCCCCGGTGCAGAACATCGGCGCTTACGGGCTGGAACTGCAAGACCGCTTCCACAGCCTCGATGCGGTGGAAATTGCCACGGGCCGTACCTTTTCGCTCGATGCCGCGCAATGCGGCTTTGGCTACCGCGACTCGGTGTTCAAACACACCCCCGCACGTGCGGGCGATTACGGTCTGGCGGGTCAGGCCGTGATCACGCAGGTGCGGTTGGCGCTGCCCAAGGTGTGGAAGCCCGAACTGGGCTACCTCGACATTCAGCGCAAGATGCAGGAGCTGGGCATCACACAGCCCACGCCGCAGCAGGTGTTCAACATGGTGGTGGCCATCCGCCGCGCCAAATTGCCGGATCCGGCCGTAGTGGGCAATGCTGGCAGCTTCTTCAAGAACCCCGTGGTCAGCCCCGAGCAGTGCGCCGACATCATTGCGCGGGAACCAAACATCGTGCACTACCCTTTGCCCGACGGCACCATAAAACTCGCCGCAGGCTGGCTGATCGACGCCTGCGGCTGGCGCGGCAAAAGCATGGGCAATGCAGGCGTCTATCCCAAACAGGCGCTGGTGCTGGTCAACCGCCATGCAGAAACCGGCGTGCGCGCCACGGGCGGTGAAGTCATGACACTGGCACGCGCCATCCAGACCAGCGTGTACGAGCGCTTTGGCATCCGGCTGGAGATGGAGCCGGTGGTGGTATGAGGCTGTACATTCACACGCTTGCATCAACCGCTTATTTCCCCAGGCTGCTTGCTGCCTGTTCGGGCACGGGGTTGACGATGCCGCCTGAAGAACGTCCGCTGACCCCGCTGCTGCTGTTCACCGTAACCTTGATCGGCGCGTTTGCCTTTTTGCAGGTGTATTCGGTGCAGGCCATCCTGCCTTTGCTGCTGCGCGATTTGCAGGCAACGGTGGTGCAGGGCGGGCACATCGTGGGTGCCACGGTGCTGGCGGTGGCCTTCATGTCGCCGTTCATGGGCATGTTGTCTGACGCCGTGGGCCGCAAGGGCATCATCGTGGCCTCGGTGTTTTTCATGGGGCTGGCCACCGCAGCGATGTGCATGGCGGGCAGCATCCGCCAGATGGTGCTGCTGCGTTTTCTGCAGGGGCTGGCGGTGCCGGGCATCAGCGTGGTGCTGATCGCCTACCTGGGCGAAGAATTCCGTGGTCACCGCATGGCGCGGGTGATGTCGTTTTATGTGGCGGGCACGGTGCTGGGCGGTTTTTCAGGGCGTTTCCTGCTAGGGCACCTGAGCGTGTGGACGCCGTGGCGGCAGGCGTTTTTGCTGCTGGCCTTGCCCAATCTGCTGGGCGCCGTGCTGGTGTGGCGCGTCTTGCCCGCCTCCCGAAATTTCACGCCCAACCCGAATGCGCATGCGTCCTTGCAGATGCTGGCGCAGCACCTGCGCAACCGTTCGGTGCTGGCGGCATGTGCGCTCGGGTTTTTCGTGCTGTTCTCGCTGGTGGGGTGCTTTACCTACGTCAACCTGCACCTGGCAGCGCCGCCGTACCAACTCAACACGGCGCAACTGGGCAATATCTTTGCCGTGTACCTGTTGGGCGTGGTGATCACACCGCTGGCGGGCAGGCTGTTGCCCCGGCTGGGGTTTCGCAACACCATGCTGCTGGCGCTCGCCATGTCGATGTGTGGCCTGCTGCTGTCGCTGCAGCCCGGCGTGCCGGGCATTGTGGTGGCACTGGCGATCATGTCCAGCGGCGTGTTTATCACCCAGTCGGCCACCATCAGCTTCATTGCCTACAAGGTGGAAAAAGGCCGCTCACTGGCCAGCGGCCTGTATTACATGACCTATTACAGCGGCGGCTTCATTGGCGCCTGGCTGTGCGGTATTGCCTATACCCATGGCCATTGGCCAGCGACTGTGATAGCACTGGTGACGGCCCAGGCGGTGGGTGTGATGATTGCCTGGGTGTGGATGCCGCGCAGGGGTGATTGATGCTGTTCCTGTAATGGGTGCAGGGGAGCCTTGCCATTGCGCGGCGTCATGGGCGGTGTGGCAGTTATCCCCAAATTTGCCATCATGGGCAAACACGCGAACCCTTGACGCATCTGAAACGGCCTGCCCTCTCCGAAGGCACTGCGCGGTGAGCAGCCCTGAAAGATTAAAAAATGACGCAATCAATGGATGCAGCGCGCGGAGAAATGGAGGATGCTGGGCTGATCTCAATGTAACTTTTTTGACTGGTTGACTTGCGGTACACAGTTTGCGGCCCGAAGGGGCCATTGACGCGTTGCTTTTTGATGCCAAGTTGTTTTGCAACATCATCCTGGCTTCGATCAACACGAACGGACAAGCTGGCTTGATCTGATTCGTCGTCGATAGAAGCATCTATGACAGTAGCACCAAAGACGGCCACATTTTGATTTTTGCTGGCGGGATAATAATTCTCGTCTTGCCGCCTGACCAAGCCAAGTTCGGAAAAAGCGCGCTCTGCCGATTTGCGCGTGAACTTGTGGGTTGGTTTACAGAGTAACAAATCTTCCAATGCTTTGCTGTTGACCGCAGGCACTTGTTGAGGCTGTTTCAACAGTGGCGACGGCATTTGGGCATACGCCAGGGTGCTGAATGCGAACAAAGCTAAAACCGACATTGTGCGTTGCAATTTCTTCATTACTGTTCCATTTGCAATGGTTGAAAATTTCATGCTTTGCGCTTGAAATCAATGGTTAACCTGAAGGGGCACAGGCGCTGGTGATTCAGGCCTTGCCCGCAGATGATTATGCCAAGTGCTGCATGGAGGTCGGGTGCGACATCTGGCGAACACATTGATGTGGTCGAACGCGTCGCGCTGCCGTACTTCCCAATCCAGAATCGCAAATTTTGCTTGATCGAGCTCTTGCAACAAATATTCAACGCTCGGGACGAAACGCCAGGGTTGACCTGCGTGCTCAGTGATAACGGGCGCTGCACCTTGGGCGCACAGGCTGCTGACGAAGAAGATGCCACCGTTTGACAGCAGGCGATGGACATTGTTCAGGAATGCCACGCGATCCTCGCCGAGGATGCAGTGCAGGCAGTTGCCATCAACGACCAGATCGAACTGCTCCCCTTCGAGCACGCCGGGCAGGCTCAGGTCAGCGTGAACATATGCGACTGGCACCTCAGGCTGTTTTTCCTTGACCCAATCGAGTGCCACTTTGGAAACGTCGATACCCGTGACCTCAAATCCCCGGCGCGACAGGAGCCTGCACAGATGCCCCTCCCCGCAACCCAATTCCAGTGCGCGACCCGTTTTTGGAACATACGGTTTTTCAAAAATGCGCTGCAGCTGCCCAGGCCCGCAAGCAATGCGGCCATCACCACCCCACCCGCTCCAGCCCTTGCGTTTGGCTTCTTCATACAAGGCATCGTAGATGGAATAGTCGCGGCGCATGATGTCTGGATAAGGTTGGCCCCTCTCCCGCAAGGGGAGAGAGATGTCCATCAAAAAGCGAAGGGCCGTTCCCGAGCTTTTTGACTGGCTATCAGATTACCCCCAAAAAATATCGTGCGCATTTGCGTCAGCAAATGAGCGAAACTTTTTGGGACAGTCTCAATGCCGGAAATGCCGCACGCCGGTAAACACCATCGCCACGCCGCGCTCGTTGGCGGCGTCGATCACTTCCTGGTCGCGCATGGAGCCGCCGGGCTGGATGACACAGCTCGCGCCGTGGTCAATCACCACATCCAGCCCGTCGCGGAAGGGGAAAAAGGCGTCGCTGGCGACGGCCGTGCCTTTGAGGCTCAGGCCCGCAGCTTCGGCCTTGATGCTGGCGATGCGCGCTGAGTCCAGCCGGCTCATCTGCCCTGCGCCCACGCCCATCGTCATGCCGCCTGCGCAGAATACGATGGCGTTGCTTTTCACGAATTTGGCGACTTTCCAGGCGAACAGCAGATCTTGCATTTGTTGTTCAGTCGGCTGCAGTTGGGTCACGACTTTGAGTTCGCCCAACTGCAACTCGCGGTTGTCGGCAGTTTGCAGCAAGATGCCGCTGCCGATGCGCTTCATGTCGATGGCGTTCTGGCCCTTGTCCCACGGGCGTGCGCCGCCGGGCGGTATGTCAATCTGCATCAGCCGCACATTGGTCTTGGGCTT
>JAUNUE010000015.1:8300-18126 GCA_030538335.1 Allobrachymonas sp.
CATCAGCACCTCCACAAACTGCTGCACGATGTGTTCGGCGGCGGCCTTGTCGAGCGGTACGTTCAGCGCAATGATGCCGCCAAAGGCGCTGGTCGGGTCGGTCTTGAAGGCTTTGGCGTAGGCCTCGGCCGCGTCTTCGCCCACGGCCACGCCGCAGGGGTTGGCGTGCTTGACGATGACGCAGGCGGGCGCGTCAAACTGCTTGACGCATTCCCACGCGGCGTCGGCGTCGGCAATGTTGTTGTAGCTCAGTTCCTTGCCCTGTAGTTGCTTGCCGGTGACGATGCTGCCGGGTGCAGGGTAGAGGTCGCGGTACAGCGCGGCGCTCTGGTGGCTGTTTTCGCCGTAGCGCAAATCCTGCACTTTGGTGAACATGCCGTTGCTCTGTGCGGGGAAGGCCACGCGTTCAGGCGCGCCGTCAATTTTTGCTGCATCAAAGGTGATGGACGAGAGGTAGTCGCTGATGGCACCGTCGTACTGCGCAACGCGGTTGAATGCGGCTACCGACAAGGCAAATTTGGTGGCGAGGCTGACCTTGCCATCGGCCTTGAGTTCTGCAATCACGTTTGCGTACTGGCTGGCATCGGTGAGCACGGCCACGTCTTTCCAGTTCTTGGCGGCGCTGCGCACCATGGCGGGGCCGCCGATGTCGATGTTCTCAATCGCATCGGCCAGCGTGCAGCCGGGTTTGGCCACGGTGGCCTCGAATGGGTACAGGTTGACCACCAGAAGGTCGATGGTGGCGATGCCGTGTTCCTGCAGCGAGGCCACATGCGCAGGCAGGTCGCGCCGCGCCAGCAGGCCGCCGTGGATTTTTGGGTGCAGCGTTTTGACGCGGCCATCGAGCATTTCGGGAAAGCCGGTGTGGTCGGCCACTTCGGTGACGGGCAGGCCGTTGTCGGCCAGCAGTTTGGCGGTGCCGCCGGTGGACAGCAGCTTCACGCCCAAGGCGTGCAGTTCCTGGGCCAATTCAACGATGCCGGTTTTGTCGGATACGGAAAGCAGGGCGGTGAGGGACATGGTTCGAGAAGGAATAAAAAAGAGGGTGGGCGTTATTTGCTTTTGCCGGGCGCATCAAGCAGCCCGTGTTCGATCAGTTTTTTGCGCAGGGTGTTGCGGTTCAAGCCCAGCCACTGCGCGGCCTTGCTCTGGTTGTAGCGGGTTTGCTCCATCACCAGATGCAGCAGGGGCTGCTCGACGGCGCGCAACAGCATGTCGTACATATTGCCGGGTTCCTGGCCTTGCAGGTCTTTCAAATATTGCTGCAGGCTTTTGCGCACGCAGGCTTTGAGGGGGTCTTGGGTGGAGGGAGGTGGGGACATGGCTTGGAATCACGTAAAAGCGGACGGGCAGCGGGCAGCTTACGCCGCCAGCGGCATCAGAAAAGGGGTCGTGGCAGGCGCCGCATCGGGTGCTGCCGCTGCTTGTGGCAAGCGTTCGTATTGCGCTTGCAAGTGGGCAAAAAAACGGTCAACGGCCTGCGCCTGCAGATCTGCATCTTCGAGGCTGTTGATGTGCTGGCGCAGTTCGGCGCCGCCGGGCAAGTGTGCCACATACCAGCCAATGTGCTTGCGCGCGCTGCGCACGCCAGACGCGGCGCCGTACAGGTGGTAGTGGTCTTGCAGATGCGTTTGCAGGGCCTCGCGCACCTCGGCCACGGTGGGCGGTGCCAGCAGCTTGCCGGTGCGCAAAAAGTGGTTGATTTCGCGGAACAGCCAAGGACAGCCTTGCGCGGCACGGCCGATCATCAATGCATCGGCACCCGTGGCGGCCAGCACCTGCGCGGCTTTTTGCGGGCTGTCGATGTCGCCATTGGCAGCGACAGGAATCTGCACCGCGTTTTTGACGGCTGCGATGGTGTCGTACTCGGCGGGGCCTTTGTAGCCCTGCTCGCGCGTGCGGCCATGCACCGCCAGCAAGGCCACGCCTGCGCTTTCGGCCAAACGTGCCAGGCGCACGGCATTGCGGCACGAAGCTGACCAGCCAGTGCGCATTTTCAATGTCACAGGCACTTTGTGTGGGGAGCAGGCGGCGACTACGGCCTCGATGATCTGCAAGGCCAGCGCCTCGTTTTGCATCAGTGCCGAGCCGGCCCATTTGTTGCACACCTTTTTGGCCGGGCAGCCCATATTGATGTCGATGATCTGTGCGCCGCGGTCGATGTTGTAGCGTGCGGCGTCGGCCATTTCAGCGGGGTCAACACCGGCAATCTGCACCGCCACCGGCCCCGGCTCGCCCGTGTGGTCAGCCCGGCGCGAGGTTTTGAGGCTGTGCCACAGCTCCTTTTTCGACGTGACCATTTCGCTCACCGCGTGGCCTGCGCCAAAGCGGCGGCACAACTGGCGGAACGGCCGGTCCGTCACCCCCGCCATGGGGGCGACAAACAGGCAGTTGGGGAGGGTATACGGACCAATATCCATGAAACAGCGTGCGCGCAAAGGCGGTGATTGTACCTGCCCTGTTTTTCAGCAGGTTGTGCAAAAAACCGGCAGGGCTTGGCGGACGCAAACTTCAGGGCGTGGTGGTTCCGGGTGCTGCAGGAGCCGCAGACGGCGTAGTAGCGGTTGCAGGCGGCGGCGCAAATACCGGCGCCACGTTGCCAATGGCAGCATCGCTGACAATCTCGAACACCTTGACCACTTTCAGCACCCCCGTCACACCGCTGGCGACCTCGGCAGCACGATCGCTTTCTTGCTGCGTCACCAGACCCATCAGGTAGACCACGCCGTTTTCGGTGGTGACCTTCACGGCATTGGAGCGCACATTGCGGCTGCCGACCAAGGCGGTTTTGACGCGGGTGCTGGTAAGCGCATCCGCCGCATTGCTCGGCGTGTTGGGGCCAACGGTCAACTCGTTGACCACATGGCGCACGTTGGGCACCGTGCGCAGCGTGCCTTCGGCCAGATCCTTGTCGGCCTGTGTGGGCACCTGGCCGGTCAGCAAAACCATGCGGTTGTAGCTGGTGATGAACACGCGGCCCCGGTTTTCGAGGGCGGCCCTCACGCGGTTGCCGCCGCGCAACTCGATGGCTTCGTCGTCAATCTGCGCGCCCGAAGTGCGCCGGTCAGCAGCCAGCCACAGCCCGCCACCGACCAACGAACCCACCACCAGCGGCGCGCAGGCGCTGAGGCTGCCAGCCAGCAGGATGGAAAGCGCTGCGGTGCGCAAAAGCGGGGCGCACTGGCGCAAAGGGGAAGAGGTGCCGCGCAGATCAGACGGCTTGTTCAAGGGAATGGGCGGAAAAGGCATGGGGCGTGCTCCTCAAGTGTCTTGTTGGCAACAGGTATTTTGTTTTTCTTGAATGACCACATGATACCGGGCAGTTGTAAGCAGGGTCTGACATTTGCCTGCAGGCATCCTTCATTCGTGTGCATCAAACGCCGCCACCAGCCAGTTCCATTGCCACGGTGGCGCCGCGTTGTCGCAGGCCATCACATCAAAACGGCACGGCGGTGGCGCTTGCATGCGCTGCAGGTAGTGCCGGGCCGCGCGGATGATGCGGCGTTGCTTGGTGCTTCCCACGCTGGCTGCTGCGCCACCCTGGTCGCTGCTGGCACGCAGCCGCACTTCCACAAAAACCAGCGTGCCGTCGGCTGCGCGCATAATCGCATCGATTTCCCCGCCACCGCGCCCCGGCGTGTGGTAGTTGCGCTCTAGTAGCGTCAGTCCTTTTTGCTGCAACCACGCGATGGCAGCAGCTTCAGCCGCATCGCCCCGGGCTTTGCGACTTGCTGGTGGGGGTGCTGCGCTGTTGGCGCCGCGCGCGGCCCAAAATGCCTTGATACGATGAAAGAAACCCATTAGTGACAGCACCCATGATGGATTTTGCCAGCGCCCTGCAAGCCGCAAGCGCCGTGGCGGACGGCCAATCTTATCCGCAAGGCTGCCTGTACCTGGTGGCCACGCCGATTGGCAATCTAGCCGATATCAGCCTGCGCGCCCTGCATGTGCTGCGCATGGCCGATGTGCTGGCGTGTGAAGACACCCGCCACACGCAGGCGCTGTTGCGTGCCTGGGGCATGCCGCGCCCGGCGGGGCAGTTGCTGGCGCTGCACCAGCACAACGAAAAAGAAGCCACGCAGGCGGTGGTGCAGCGTCTGCAGCAGGGCCAGCGCGTGGCGTATGTCAGCGATGCGGGCACGCCTGCGATCAGCGATCCGGGCGCGCACCTGGTGCAGGCCGTGCAGGCAGCGGGTTTGCGTGTGATGCCGATTCCGGGCGCAAGCAGCGTAATCACGGCTTTGAGTGCCAGCGGCGCCGATACGGTGGAGCAGGGCAATGGCGTGACGGGCGCTGCGGGGGGCTGGGTGTTTGCGGGTTTTTTGCCGGTCAAAGGGCGCGAACGTGAGCAGTCACTTGCAGCGTTGCAGGCCGAGCGCCGTGCAGTGGTGTTGCTGGAGGCACCGCACCGTATCAGTGCTTTGTGCAATGCGCTGGAGGCGTTTGGGAGTCGCCAAGTAACGCTGGCGCGCGAATTGACCAAGCAGTTTGAATCGATCACCACCCTGCCTGCGCATGCCCTGGCTGATTGGCTGCAGGCCGCGCCCGAGCGCAGCAAGGGGGAATTTGTGCTGGTGCTGCACCCGCTGGCACAGCAGACTGGTGTTGAAGAAGGCACGATAAGCGCACAGGCTGAGCACACATTGCGGCTTCTGCTTGCCGAGTTGCCGTTGAAAACCGCCGTCAAGCTGGCTGCAGAAATTAGCGGCTCTGCACGCAACGCCTTGTACGAACGCGCCTTGGCCCTCAAGCAGGAATCGTAGGGGGCTCGGGGTGGGGGCTTTCTGCGGCCAGTGCCAGCAAGCCGTCAAAAATCAGCGACTCCACCAGCTCGAACGGTGTTTCCATATAGGGCGCCACTTTCCAGCCTGCGCCGCCCGTCATCACGCACATGGGCGGCTCGCCGCAGTGTTCGTGCAGGTGGCGCACCATGCGTTGCACCGCGCCCACCAGCGCAAAGGTGCCGCCGCTGGTGAGGGCGTCGCTGGTGTTGGTGGGAAAGGGCACGACCTGCCCCGTGGGCATGTGGTTCAGGCCCGCCGCACCCATTTCAAGCGCGCGCAGCATCATGCCGTGGCCAGGCAGGATCAGCCCGCCGAGGAATTTGCCTTGCGCATCAATCGCCTCGACCGTTACGGCCGTGCCCACCATCACCACCACCATCGGGCGCGGCGCGGTGCCCGTGGTGGCCTGCAGCATGTGCTGGCGGGCGCCCACCATGGCCACCCAGCGGTCTACGCCCAGGCGGCTGGGAATGTCGTAGCCGTTGACCAGCCCGGCCGTCTCGGTGCGCGAGACCACCCATTGCGGCTGCAGGTCGGGCCAAAGCTCTTCCATCTGCTCTTCGACCCGGTACTTGATCGAGCCGCTGGCCACCACGCAGCCCAGCATCAGCGTGGGGGTGGGCAGCAGCTTCCAGGCGCGTTCTGCCATCGTATCGACCTGCTCCAGAAACTCGGCGCCATGCGCCAGCAGGGTGGAGCCTGGACGCGGCTGCTCATACAGCGACCACTTCAAGCGGGTATTGCCAATATCAATGGCCAGAAAAGTCATGGCGATGTGTGCATGTGTGACAGGAGCGGTTGCTCTCTGGAAAGGATTATGCGGGAGCCGCAGAAAAAGGGTTTTAACAGGCAATGATTGACGTTTGCTTACGGAATTTACGGTGACGTCCATTCATCCGTCACAAATACGGGTTAACCTGCCCGTCGTTCTCCGTTTTGGAGGACGTTTCAAAAGTAAGGAGAAAATCATCATGGGATTGTTCAGTTTCATCAAGGAAGCCGGTGAGAAACTGTTTGGCATGGACAAGAAGCCCGATGCTGCAGACACAGCTTCGGTCACCGAGCTCAACGCCAAGGCCGCAGACGCGATCAAGAAGTACATCGAAACGCAGAACCTGGGCCTGAGCAACCTCAACGTGATGTTTGACGGCGCTGCTGGCAAGGTTACGGTCACGGGCGATGCCCCCAGCCGCGAAGCCTACGAAAAAGTCACGCTGGCCGCCGGTAACGTGGCCCACGTGAACGAAGTGGACAACAACATGCAGATCACCGGCGACGGTGGCGGTGCCGAAGCCCAGTACCACGACGTGGTCAGCGGCGACACCCTGTCGGCCATTGCCAAGAAATACTACGGCGATGCCAACAAGTACAACGCCATTTTCGAAGCCAACAAGCCGATGTTGAGCCACCCCGACAAGATCTACCCCGGCCAGAAGCTGCGCATTCCTGCGCTGTAATTGCCGACGGCAGTTCTCTGTCAAATAAAAAACGCACCTTCGGGTGCGTTTTTTGTGGGCGATGTTTTTGTAAGGCAGAACCTCCGAAGGAGATTCTGCCGCATGAGGCGGTTGAGCAAACAACATCCGTCGGAATCGCCTGCGGCGGTTCCAACTTACGTGTTAGGCAGCACTCGCGGCCTCTGCGGCGGGCGCTCTTGGCGGCAAGCCTGCCCGCCGTATGGCGAGTAACCGCGTCATCACTTCGTCACCGTACGGAGTGAGCGTCCAATACGTGCCTGAGTCTTTGACGCTTCGCGCCTTTTCGCTCTTTGCCATAAGACCAATCGCGCGAAGCTGAATCTTGACGGTCTGAAACTCGTTGTCATCGAGCGTGACCCCACGCAGTGTGTGATTGACAAGATCCTTCGACTTGACTAGCCGGGGGTGTAGCTTCGTTGCAGCGAATGAGTCCAGCGCCTCCTTCAGTCGGGGCTCTGGTGCCTCATGGATCATCAACGGCGCTACTGCGGAGAAGACCTCGTGCCATGAGGTTTCCAGATCGAATGCCCAATGCTGACTGCGGTACTCATCCGGCGGACGAGTCAATACGGTGCACTTGAAGGTATGGATCTCGTCGCCTTGGGCGAGGTCTTCAGCGCCCTTGGGCGCGGTCGTTCTCGTCCTTGCCAGTTCGGCCTGCAACTCCTCGACTTGGCGGCGCAAGCGAAGTAGTTCAACTGTTGCATCCTTGTCGGGTAGTTCGTTTGCACGAACCCAACCGATACCGGGCTCTGATTTGATGAGCTGAATTAAGCTGCGGCTAACCACCGAGCCGAGTTCTGCGGGGGATTCCCAGTGCTTGCACAATCGCTTCTCGACGAGCGCGCGGAAGCTCGCGAGCTTCGCTTTTCCCTCTGACGATAGCTCAGTCTTGTCTGCGACGATTTGGCCTGGACTACGATGTAGAAATGAGATGATGGGCTTTCCCGTTTCAAGGGCGTATCGATACTCCATTTCGGTATAGCTGAACCCATCTGGTCCCACGGAGCCATATCGGCCTGCGACGATGAGTATGTAGTAGTCACAGTCGTCAATGACCTTCTTGATGAGGTTCCACTGCGACTCGTTCGCTGCAGGAAATAGCTCCATTCCCGAAGGCATGCAATCGAGTTCGAGAAGGGCGTGCATCACCTCCTGGCGTTCGTTTTCAAGATCTCGGAAGGTGCTGCTGACGAAGACTTGGTATCGCTTTTCGGGCATGCTGGCGACTATGGTGGGTGGTGTTGGCTAAATTGGTTTGGCTGCTAAAAAGGAATATCGTCGTCCATATCGTTGAAGCCGCCATCCGCAGGCGCTTGCGAAGGAGCCGGCGCGCGGCTGGGGGCCGGGCGTGCAGCAGGCGCCGGGGCAGCGTAACCCGCATCGCCGCCGCCATAGCCATCGTCCGGTGCCGGGCCGCCCATGCCTTCGCGTTTGCCGAGCATCTGCATCTGGTCAACGCGGATTTCGGTAGCGTAGCGGTCTTGCCCCGTGGCCTGGTCTTGCCATTTGCGCGTGCGGATGCTGCCTTCAATATAGATCTGGCTGCCCTTGCGCAGGTACTGGCCGGCAATTTCGGCCAGCCGCCCGTTGAACACCAGGCGGTGCCATTCGGTATGTTCCTTCGGCTCGCCGGTCTGGCGGTCTTTCCATTTGTCGGTGGTGGCGAGCGACACGTTGGCGACCTGGTCACCGCTGGGGAAGGTGCGCATCTCGGGGTCACGGCCCAGGTTGCCCACGAGGATGACTTTGTTGACGGACATGGTGGCCTCTCGAAAAACAGGAAGATGATGTGCAGGCAGGCGTGCAGGCCCGCCTTGTGAAAGATGTGGCAATTCTTGCATACTTTGCCTGTAGCGCCTTGCGGGATTGGCATATACCCCAAGCCCCTGCGCAAGCGCCAAGTCAGGCCGCAAGCCCTCTGCGTGCTATCCTCACTGCAGTGATGTTCCCTGCTTTTCGGAGTTTTTCATGAAATTGATCCTTCTGGGTGCGCCCGGCGCGGGCAAAGGCACACAGGCCGCCTTCATCTGCCAGAAATACGGCATTCCGCAAATTTCCACCGGCGACATGCTGCGTGCCGCCGTAAAAGCAGGCACCCCGCTGGGCCTGCAGGCCAAGGCAGTGATGGAGGCCGGGCAACTGGTCAGCGACGATCTCATCATCAACCTGGTAAAGGAGCGCATTGCGCAGCCCGATGCAGCCAAGGGTTTTTTGTTCGATGGCTTCCCGCGCACCATTCCGCAGGCCGATGCCATGAAGGAAGCTGGCGTAAAACTCGACCATGTGCTGGAGATCGACGTGCCGTTTGACGCCATCATCGAGCGCATCAGCGGCCGTCGCAGCCACCCCGCATCAGGCCGCACCTACCACGTCACCTTCAACCCGCCCAAAGAAGAGGGCAAAGACGACGTGACCGGCGAGCCGCTGGTGCAGCGCGACGACGACAAGGAAGAAACCGTCAAGAAGCGCCTCGACGTGTACACGCAGCAAACGCGCCCGCTGGTGGATTACTACAAAAACTGGGCGGCGCAAGACCCGGCCACCGCGCCCAAATACAGCGCCATCAGCGGCATGGGCACGGTGGAGGAAATTACCGCACGGGCTTTGCAGGCCTTGGGCGGGTAATTCCCCTGCTGTGGCAGACGAAAACCCTGCTGCCGGTGCCTGTATGCGCGGCAAGCAGGCATTTATTACATAGAATGACGGACTTGTTTCCGTGCGTCTGTCGGGTGTCCGACGGGCGCTGTTGTGGCAGTTTCTTGCTGTTTTATCTTGAGAGCGTTCCATGCATCTGTACGTCGATTCCCGTTATACATCGCCCTATGCCATGTTCGTGTACGTGACCTTGCGCGAAAAAAACAAGGCTTACTTTGACATTACCCCCATCGACTTGCGCAAAGGGGAGCAAAACCAGGGCGAGTTTGCCAAACAGTCGCTCACACAACGGGTGCCGATGTACGAAGAAGACGGTTTTGCCATTACCGAATCCACCGCCATCCTCGAATACCTCGAAGAAAAGCACGACGCCCGCCCGGCCTACCCGCTCAACCGCGAAGACCGCGCCCGTGCCCGCCAGTTGCAGGGCTGGTTTCGCACCGACCTGCAGGCGCTGCGCAAAGAGCGCCCCACCACCGTTATCTTCTACAAGCAGACCGAAAAACCGGCACCGTTGTCAGCCGAAGCACAGGCCGACGCCGACCAGCTTATTGCCGTTGCCAACACCTTGCTGGCACATGGCGGCAAGTTCCTGTTCGACGAGCGCTGGAGCATTCTCGATGTGGAGCTCGCCCTGATGCTGCAGCGTCTGATCAAAGGCGGCGACCCGGTGCCCGAGAACCTGGTGACCTACGCCAACTTCCAGTGGCAGCGCCCCAGCGTGCAGTGGTGGGCTACGCAGAAGCGTGAGCCGCTGTAAAGATCACAAGGTAACGCAGATCAAAAAAGGCGCTAATAGCGCCTTTTTCTTTTGCTGTTGATAGGGTGAAAATATAACCAAACCCGAAAAAAATCAGACACCGTTCGCCCTGAGGTATCGAAGGGCAGATACCTTCCATGTGGGCT
>JAUNUE010000270.1 GCA_030538335.1 Allobrachymonas sp.
AGGCCATGTTTCTTGATTTCAAAGTCGATGGCACGCGCGACGATGTCGCGTGGCGCCAGTTCTTCGCGCGGATCATGATCCTGCATGAAGCGCACCGCAGTCACCTGGCCATCCACATCTTTCAGCGGCAACTTTAGCAAACCGCCTTCACCGCGCAGCGCCTCGGTGATGAGAAAGTTGCGTTCCTGCGGGTGGTACAGGCAGGTCGGATGGAACTGGATGAATTCCATATTCCCGATGCGGCAACCTGCCCGCCACGCCATGGCTATGCCGTCGCCCGTGGCTGTTTCAGGGTTGGTGGTGTAGCGGTACACCTTGCCCACGCCCCCCGTAGCCAATACCACCGCCCGCGCCGCCAGGGTGCGCACCTTGCCCGCATCGATATCAAATGCATACAGGCCGTAGCAGCGCTGCACGGGGTCGTGCCCGGCCTCGCCGAGATGCCGGTCGGTGATGAGGTCGAGCGCCATCCAGCGCTCGTGCAGCGTGATGTTGGGATGCTGCTTCACCTTCTCCAGCAAGGTGGTGTGAATGGCCTGCCCCGTCGCATCAGCCGCATGGGCAATACGCCGGATGCCATGCCCGCCTTCTCGCGTGAGGTGCAAACCCAGCGGGCCTGCTGGATCGCTGGTGAAAGGCACGCCCTGCTCCACCAACCAGGCAATGGCTGCCGTGCTGTGCTCTGAGACGTATCGGGCGGCGTTTTCGTCCACGATGCCTGCGCCAGCCACCTGGGTGTCGTGCACATGGCTGTTCACACTGTCGTCGCTGGCCAGCACACCCACAATGCCGCCCTGCGCGCGTGCAGTGGCGGTCTCTTCCAGCCTGCGCTTGGACAGCACAACAACCGGCATCTGGTCGGCCAGATGCAAGGCGGTGGTGAGGCCCGCCAGGCCTGCGCCCACAATCACGACTGGCAAGCTGGCGCCATCAATGCCCGCATGCTGTTGCTCCACAGGCTTCATCGACTCATCCATGCTGCTCATCCGTGTCTGGTTCCCCATCGCCCAGTTCGCCACTGCCAGGTTCCGCCATACGGTAGCTTTCGCTCGACCACGCGCCCAGATCGATCAGCTTGCAGCGTTTGCTGCAAAAAGGCCGGTACGGGTTGCTGGGCGCGTACACGCTGTCTTGCCCGCATTGGGGACAAGGGACCAGACGGGGAGAATCGGTAGAAGCAGAATCAACCATGGCAAAAATACGATGGGCCTGTACGTCAGGCACAGAGGGTCAACTGAAAATCAATGTCGTCATTCTTCGGTGCAAGGTGTCCGTTGGACTCCCGCTGCATCATGCGCACGCTGACGATCAGGCGGTTGGCGCTCAACTCCGGAAAAGCCTGTACCTCTGGCGCCAGATGCAGGCGCAGCAACTGGAAGGTGCGGTTTTGCGGCAGATTCTGCTGAAATTGGCCTTTGCGCGCCGTCATTTTTTGTGGCTGACCCGTACTGCGCAACAGCATGAGCAAGAGCTTGACGCTGTTGGCAACGGGCTGCAGGCCGCGGCTCCATTGCTCCAGGTCTTGCTGGCGCTCGGCATCTGGCTGGTGCTGCCACGCATGGTAGGCCGGCAGGTCGAATTCGCAGGTACCGCCAGGAATGCTGATGCGGCTGCGGATCGCTGTCAAGAATTCATTATCGGCCAACACCTGCCCTGGCTTGCCGCTGGCCTGCTCCAGTTGCACAAAACACTGTTGCAGTTCGCCCAGCGTCTGGTCCAGCATCGACTCGGCAATGGCCGGATTGCCCCGGTAGGAATTGAGCTGCTGTTTTTGCTTGTCGAGGTCGCGCATGATCTCGGACTTGAGATCGGGGCGGCCAGCCACATCCAGAATTTCAAACAGCGTGACCAGGGCAAAATGGTGGTCCCGCGCGGCCTCACATTGCTGCAATTTGGCAAAACGGTCAAACAAGCGCTCCAGGCGCAGCCAGGTGCGGATACGTTCGCTGAAAGGATATTCGTAGAGGATCACGCGGCGCTATTCCTTGGTGCCGCCATCATAAGGCCGAAAGGGCGTGCCCAGGCAGCGACCTGAAACCTCAATGATTCAAGATCGATGCCATCTCCGTTGCAAACCACGGCATCGGCAATCTGCCAACGCTGCCCGCGGCTGGCCTGCGTGGCCACAATCGCCTGCGTCTGTTCGTGCGTCATCTGG
>JAUNUE010000271.1 GCA_030538335.1 Allobrachymonas sp.
ATGCTCAACACCAGCGCAGGCGTCAAAGCCGTGCACCCGCAATGGCTGCAACTGGGCGCGTCGCTGGCGGCCTCGCGCACCGAAATGCTGCGCCACATCGTGCTGCCGGCCATTTTCGGGCAACTGCTCACCGGCTTGCGGCTGGCCATAGGCGTGGTCTGGATCGTGCTGGTGCCCTGCGAAATGCTGGGCGTGACGAAAGGGCTGGGCTATTTCATCCTCGACACCCGCGACCGCCTGGCGTATGGCGAATTGATGGCAGCGGTGCTGTTCATCGGGCTGCTGGGCTGGCTGCTCGATGCCGCCGCGCGCGGGCTGCACAGCCGTTGGCAGCGGGGTGCTTGAACCCGATTTTTTATAACCAAACCCGAAAATAATGAGACACCGTTCGCCCTGAGGTATCGAAGGGCAGGAGCTTTCCCTTTACATAAGGGCTTCGATACCTCAGCCCGAACGGATCTGGCGGTAATCGTCGAATTATTTCTCGGAATGACTATAGGTAGCGCTGATGGAGTTTTGCCGCGGCTGCAACAGCGTGCCGCGGTAACCGTCGCGAGCGACCTGTGAGCACAACTCATGCCACTCGCAGCCTTGGCAGGCACTGCGGATGGTGCCTTTGGCAAAACCATCGCGCAAGCGCTGCAGCAAGGCTTTGTCACATACAAACGCCGCACCAGCATGCAAGGCTTGGCCCATCAGCGGCGTCAGGTCATGGGCGGCTTGCTGATCGCGAACAACAACGCTGCTGCTCATGCAATGCGCGTCATTGCCCTGCTTGCAACAAAGGGGTGCGCAAATGGCATCCGGGCCAGTGACGATGTGCGCAGACTCGCCAGCCGAGAGCCGCTGCACAATCTGGTTGAAGTTGGCTACAAATGCGGCGTTGTAGCCTTTGCCTACATACGTCAGCACGCACAACAGATGGTGCGCGCGCAGTGCAACGGTCACTGCTTGGTAGTACGGCGTGGTTTCGCCGTGTGCCACAGCACCAGCGTGGCGGCAGCCATGGCCGACTTGACCACATCACCGATCAGAAACGGCACGAAACCCACAGCCCAGGCTTTTTGCGGGCCGATCATGGCTGCCAGCCAGAGTGCGCCAATGATCAGGCACAGCGTTTGTGCCACGGCCATGCCGACAAAGGCCAGCAGGGGGCGCGAGCCGTCCCAGCCACGGGCGACGAGCCAGCCAGCCAGCATGCCGATGAGGGGGAACGAAAAGATATAGCCTGCGGTAGGACCCATGAACACAGCCAGGCCACCTGCACCACCGGCAAATACCGGCAAGCCCAGTGCGCCTTCGGCCAGCCAGGCCAGAATGGTGGCACCGCCCAGCTTCCAGCCAAATACGGCGCCTACCAGCACCACCGCCAGCGTCTGCATGGTGATGGGCACGGGCCACATGGGGATGCTGATATACGACGATGCAGTGAGGAACAGCGAGCCAAGGGCAATCGCCAGCAGCCAACCGGCATAGCGGTGCAGCGGTTTGTCGCTCAACTGGATGGGCAGGGAAGTGGTGGGTTGTGACATCAGGTGCTCCGAATTTGTCTGGATGAAACGCGGCCGCCGACAAGATACAAAGGCAGCGGTGGTCTGGCCGCATTATAGGGAGGGTAGACAAAAAAACCGCGCCCGGAAGCGCGGTTTTTGCTGGTGAAGCAAGAGCAGCATCAACTCACGATCTGCTTCAACTCACCCTTGGCATAGCGTTGAGCCATGTCCGACAACGGAATGCCCTTGATCTTGGCGCCCTGGCCTTCGCAGCCAAACTCCAGATAGCGCTGCTTGCACAGGGCCTTGGCGGCTTCACGGGCAGGCTTGATCCACTCGCGGGCGTCGAATTTTTCGGGGTTCTCGTGCAGAAACTTGCGCGCGGCTGCCGTCATCGACAGGCGGATGTCGGTGTCGATATTGACCTTGCGCACGCCGTACTTGATGGCTTCCTGGATCTCCTTTACCGGCACGCCATAGGTTTCTTTCATGTTGCCGCCATATTGGTTGATGGTGGCGAGCAGGTCTTGCGGCACGCTGCTGGAACCGTGCATCACCAGGTGCGTGTTGGGGATGCGGGCGTGGATTTCCTTCACGCGCTGGATGGCCAGCACGTCGCCCGTGGGCGGGCGGCTGAACTTGTAGGCGCCGTGGCTGGTGC
>JAUNUE010000272.1 GCA_030538335.1 Allobrachymonas sp.
CACAAAGCGCGTGGGCACTGTTATTTTTCTGTATCGACCAGACCTTTTACAAACCACTTCTGCATCAAGACCACGACCAACGCAGGCGGCAACATGGCGAGCAAGGCCGTGGCCATGACTACGTTCCAGTGCGCCACCGACTCGCCCGAGCCTTTGAGGGCGGTAATGCCCACGGCCACCGGGTACATGTCTTCGCTGGTCGCCACCAGCAGCGGCCACAGGTACTGGTTCCAACCGTAGATGAACTGGATGACGAACAGTGCCGCCATGCTGGTGCGCGACAGCGGCAGCAAAATGTCAAAGAAAAAACGCATGGGCCCGGCGCCATCCATGCGCGCTGCTTCGAGTAGTTCATCAGGCACGGTCAAAAAGAATTGCCGGAACAGGAAGGTCGCCGTGGCAGACGCCATCAGCGGCAAGGTCAGGCCGGTATAGGTGTTGAGCAAGCCCAGATCAGACATCACCTGGTAGGTGGGCATGATGCGCACTTCCACCGGCAGCATCAGCGTGATGAAAATGGCCCAGAAACACAGCTTGCGCAGGGGAAAGCGGAAGTACACCACCGCAAACGCCGACAACAGCGCAATCACGATTTTGCCTACGCTGATGAGCAGGGCCATGACCGTGCTGACCCACAGCATGCGCCACACCGGCGCGTTGGAACTGCTGGCCTGGCTGGTGCCCAGCAAAGCGTCACGGTAGGTCTCCCAGGCGTTGGTGCCCGGCAGCAGCGGCATAGGCACCTGCACAATGTCTTGCGGTTGGTGGGTAGAGGCCACAAACGCCAGGTACAGCGGTGCCGCAATCACCAGCATGCCCAGCCACATCACGGCGTGCGAGAAGAGATGAAGCCCGGGGCGATTTTCGACCATTACTGGTACTGCACTTTCTTCTCGATAAAACGGAACTGCAGCACGGTCAGCCCAATGACCATAACCATCAACACCACCGACTGCGCCGCAGAGCTGCCCAAATCGAGGTTGCGCACCCCATCGGCATACACCTTGTAGACCAGGATGCTGGTGTCGGTGCCCGGCCCGCCCTTGGTGGTGGCGTCCACAATGGCAAAAGTTTCAAAAAAAGCATAGACCACGTTCATGACCAGCAGAAAGAAGGTGGTGGGCGCCAGCAAGGGGAACTGGATGCTCCAGAACCGCCGCCACGGACCTGCGCCATCCATCGCCGCAGCCTCTACCAGCGATTTGGGAATGCCCTGCAAACCCGCCAGAAAGAACAGGAAGTTGTACGAGATCTGCTTCCACACGGCAGCCGCCACCAGCAAGGCCATGGCCTGCCCGCTGGAGACGAGGTGATTCCATTCGTAGCCCCACTGCGCCAACAGCCAGGGCACGATGCCCACCAGTGGCGAGAACAGAAAACCCCACAGTACGCCCACCAGCACCGGCGCAATGGCATACGGCACGATCAGCACGGTTTTGTACAGCGTGGCGCCTGTGCGGATGCGGTCGGCAAAAGCCGCCAGCACCAGCGCCAGCGCAATGCCCAGCACAGCCACGAGCAGCGAGAACTCCACCGTCACGCGGAACGACTGCAGGTACAGCGGGTCGTCCCACAGGCGTTGAAAGTTCTCCAGCCCGACAAATTGCGTTTCAAGCCCGAAGGCATCCTGCATCTGCACCGACTGCAGCAATGCCTGCGCCGCTGGCCAGAAAAAGAACACGCCAATCACCGCCAGTTGTGGCAACAGCAACAACCAGGGCAGGCCGTGGTGGCGAAAGATGACGCGTTTTTCCATCCAGACAGCTACTGCCTGATGCCATGCTCAAAATCGTGCAAGGCAAAGGGCTTCAAACGGTGCGTAAGAGACAAACCAGGCACGCCCCGGAAATTTCCGCAGCAGTGCCTGATCAGTGACAAGACAGCAGGTTTCGCTTATTTGTTCTGCGCCTGGAAGCGCGCCAGCACTGCGTTGCCACGGCGCACCGCATCGTCAAGTGCCTGTTTGGCGTTTTTCTTGCCGGCCCAGATGTTTTCGGTTTCTTCGTCGAAAATGGTGCGAATCTGCGCGTAATCGCCCAGGCGGATGCCGCGCGAATTGTTGGTCACCTTGCGGATCATCTGGTTTACCGCCACATCGGTACCGGGGTTTTTCTTGTAGAAGCCCGATTCATCGGTCATCT
>JAUNUE010000273.1 GCA_030538335.1 Allobrachymonas sp.
CGGCAGGAGCTGGAAAAACTGTTCGACGCCAAGGTGTTTCTCGAACTGTGGGTCAAGGTGCGTTCGGGCTGGGCCGATGACGAGGCCCGGGTGCGCTCGTTCGGGTATGAGTAAAACCCCATTGCGTTTTTGCTGGGGTGATGCACGCGCATGAAACGCATCACCCACGAGCCTGCGTATACCCTGCACAGCTACGACTGGAGCGAAAGCAGCCTGATCCTCGAAGTCTTCACACGCCACCAGGGCCGTGTGGCGCTGGTGGCCAAGGGTGCCAAGCGCCCCAGTTCGGGATTTCGCCCGGTGCTGTTGCCGCTGCAGCCGCTGCAACTGGGCTACACCCAAGGGGCAGAAATCGGCACCCTCAAAAATGCCGAGTGGCAGGGTGGGCACGTCATGCCGGTGGGCGAAGCGCTGTTGGCAGGGTACTACCTCAATGAGCTGGTCATGCGCCTGTTGACTCGCGATTTCGCGCACCGTGCGGTGTTCTATTACTATGTCGCGTCGTTGGCCTGGCTCTCCAATCCTGCAGGGCAGGGCGAAGGCTTGCAGGCAGGCTTGCGCGCTTTTGAATTGGTTCTGTTGCGCGAAACCGGGTTTTTGCCCGCGCTGGATGTGCAGACGCTGAATTACCAGCCCTTGCAAACCGACGCAGCCTATGCCTTGCAGGCAGAAAGCGGCCTGCTGGCAGCGCATCCGCACGATACCCGCCCCAGCCTCACGGGCGGGCAGTGGCTGGCGGTGCAACAGGCCTTGTGTGCTGTGCCACCGCTGCCTGCTTTGCTGACCCTGTGTCTGCAACAACGCGCCATCGCCCATGCCCTTAAAACCCTGTTGCGCGATTTGCTGGTTTACCATTGCGGTGTTGCCACGCTGCGTACCCGGCAGTTGATGGTTGACCTGTACCAACTTTGAACACCATGTCTGCTCCTGCACCAAGCACCCACCTTTCGGTCAATGTCAACAAGGTTGCGCTGTTGCGCAACACGCGGCATATCGGCATTCCCAGCGTGGAGCGTATCGCCACCATCTGTCTGGAGGCAGGCGCGCACGGCATCACGGTGCACCCCCGCCCTGACGAGCGCCACATCCGCGCACACGATGTGCACGACCTGGCGGCACTCATGCAGCAGTGGCCAGACCGCGAATACAACATCGAGGGCAACCCGACGCAGAACCTCATGGATTTCATCCGCGCCGTGCGGCCGCATCAGGCCACTTTTGTGCCTGACAGCGAAGACCAATTTACAAGTGATCACGGCTGGGATCTGGATAGCGCCGCCAACCGCCAGCATCTGCAAAAACTGATTGCCGAATGCCATGGTCTGGGCGTGCGCGTGAGCCTGTTCATGGATGCAGAAACAGCGCCCATGGCGCAAGCCAAAGCACTGGGTGCCGACCGTGTGGAGTTGTACACCGAGCCGTATGCCGCAGCCTGGGCTGGCAATGATGTAGCCGCCAAAGAGCAGCAACTGCAGCGCTTTGCATGTGCCGCGCAGGCTGCACTGGATGCAGGCTTGCAGGTCAACGCGGGGCATGATCTGAGCCTCGACAACCTCACGCCGTTTCTGAAGGCGGTGCCTGGCGTTTCAGAAGTATCGATTGGCCATGCCCTGATGGCCGAAGCGCTCGAAATGGGCTATGCGGCCACGGTCAAGGCCTACCTGCAGCGGATTGCTGCTGCCGCATAAGCAGCGCGCAGCCCTGGTTTTCGGCCTAGCTAGCTGTCGGAACCGCTTCTTCTTGCCCAAACCAGCTTTTGAGCCGCTTGATGGCGCGGCGCAAAAAGCGCACCAGCATGATGGTGACCAATACCATCAACACCACGGCAATCACCAGCACAATGCCAAACACAACCGGATGGTTGGTGGCGAGCCACACAATGCCAACGACCAGACCATCTTCGGCCAGGCTGGCGGCTACGTTGGTAAAAGGCTCGGGCGAGGTGTTGATGGCGGCGCGGGTAGTGGTTTTGGCTGCCTGGGTGGTGGCAGCCAGCGTGCCACCCAGGATGCCCGCCACGATCATCATGGTGGTGCTGTCGGCGCCAAACACGCTGCCGGCCAGCGCGGCACCGGCGGGACTGCGGATGACGCTGTTGGCCAGATCCCATAGACTGTCAAGCCCCGGAATCTTGTCGGC
>JAUNUE010000274.1 GCA_030538335.1 Allobrachymonas sp.
TGGGCCTGCTCTTCGGGGTTGGTAATTACACTCACCACCGCAGGTGCCGCTACCCGCGCGGCATTGCGCAGGGTTTCGGGTGGCGATTGGCTCACATGCACCACCTGCGGAGCCGAGGCGGCGCTGGCGGCGGGCTTGCTCGTACCCAAGAGATTTTTCATCCATTGCGGTTGCATCGCAGCCAGCACAAACCACCCGGCCAGCAATACCGTCACAACCTGCGAAAATAGCAACCATAAACGTTTCATGGCAGGATTGTCGCTGAATTTCCTGTGCTGACGCGGACTTGGGCCATTTTTTGAGAGGACAGCCATGTTGCGGGGTGAGGTACTGCAGGCGTTTGATGCGCACATGCAGCCAGACAATTTCAAGGACTATGGTCCCAACGGCCTGCAGGTCGAAGGGCGCGCCGAGATCAAGACATTGGTTTCAGGCGTCACCGCCAGCCGCGCCCTGATCGAAGCCGCCATTACCGAGCAAGCCGACGCCATCGTGGTGCACCACGGCCTGTTCTGGCGCGGGCAGGATGGCACCGTCACCGGCTGGATGAAGCAGCGTCTCGCGCTTTTGCTGCAGCACAACATCAACCTGTTCGCCTATCACCTGCCGCTGGATGCACACCCCGAGCTGGGCAACAACGCCCAACTGGCCCGCTTGCTGGGGTTTGAGGTGGAGCAACAACTGGGCGAGCAGAACCTGTTGTTTGTCGGCTCACTCCGGCAACAGCCCTTTGCCCATGCCGCACAACTGGCACAGCATGTGGAGCAACATCTGCAACGCACCGTCACCATGGTCGATGGTTTGCCGCCCGGCACGCCCATAGAAAAACTGGCTTGGTGCAGCGGCGGTGCCCAAGGTTATTTTGAAGCGGCCATTGCTGCAGGCGCGCAAGCCTTCATCACAGGCGAAATCTCCGAGCCACAAGCGCACTACGCGCGTGAATGCGGCGTGGCTTTTCTCGCCTGCGGCCACCACGCCACCGAGCGATACGGCATCCAGGCGCTGGCAGCCAAAGTGGCGGCAGAGCACGGCTTGCGTCACGTGCATATTGATATCGACAACCCGGCATGAATACCGTGGCGCATACCCCAACCCCTGTGCTGGCCCTGACCATGGGCGACCCCGCCGGCATTGGCCCCGAGATCATCGCCAAGGCCTGGGCCGAAGACCCGCACACCATGGCGCATTGCTGCGTGGTGGGCGATAGGGCAGTCATGCAACGTGCGGTGCAACTGTGTCGCGAGCGGTTGCCGCAACCACTGGCCAATCGTGTGCCCGAGCCGGTTGCCGTGGCTGCGTGGCAAAGTGCCCATCAATACAGTGGCAAGCAGATACCGGTGCTGCAAAGCTGTGAGGCGATCACGCCTTTGCCTGTTTTCGGCCAAGTTCAGCAGCAAGCCGGGCGTATGGCAGCCGCCTGCATCACTACGGCAGCGCAAGCCGTGTTGCAAGGCGATTGTGCAGGCATGGTCACCGCGCCCATCCATAAAGAAGCGCTGGCGCTCGCAGGCGTGGGGCATCCCGGCCATACCGAAATGCTGCAGGCACTCTCTGCTCTACATAAGGGTGTGCCCGTAAACGCCATGCCCGTGCGCATGATGCTGGCAAATGCCGAGCTGCGCACCGTGCTCAACAGCATCCATATCAGCCTGCGCGAAGCGATTGAAGCAGTCACGCATGCGAACGTGCTGCAAACCATCGAAATCACCCACGCATTTCTCGCGCAACTCGAACCCATCCGCGCAGCAGGCCGCAAGCCCATCGTTGCCGTGGCTGGGCTGAACCCACACGCAGGCGAAGCAGGGCGCTTTGGCCGCGAAGAGATAGAGATCATCCAGCCAGCGATTGAGGCTGCACGCCGGCAGGGCATGGACGTGCGCGGCCCCTTTCCGCCCGATACGGTATTCATGTCCGCCCGCGCGCAAGCCCAAGCGCAGCCCCCGTTCTGTGATGCCGTCATCGCCATGTACCACGACCAAGGCCTGATCCCGGTGAAATACCTTGGCGTGCAACACGGCGTGAACGTGACGCTTGGCTTGCCCCTGCTGCGCACCAGCCCTGACCACGGCACCGCATTCGATCTGGCCGGTACCGCGCAAGCGGATGCCAGCAGCCTGCTGC
>JAUNUE010000275.1 GCA_030538335.1 Allobrachymonas sp.
ACCGCGCCCGATTTACTCCCTCTCCCGCAAGCGGGAGAGGGCGGGGGTGAGGGCACCACAGGCAAACCCGTCGACATGCCCATGGATGTGCTCCTCGGCAAACCGCCCAAAATGCAGCGCGACGTCACCAGCATCACCCGCACATTTGTTCCCTTGAATTGGGGTGAAACCACGCTCGACCAAGCCGTCAAACAGGTGCTGGTACATCCCACCGTTGCCAGCAAACGTTTCCTCATCACCATTGGTGATCGCAGCGTAGGCGGCCTCACGCACCGCGACCAGATGGTCGGCCCCTGGCAGGTGCCCGTGGCCGATTGTGCCGTCACGCTGGCTGATTACAGCGGCGTCGCAGGCGAGGCCATGGGCATGGGCGAGCGCACCCCGCTGGCCGCCTTCAACGCCCCGGCGTCTGGCCGCATGGCGGTGGCCGAGGCCATTACCAACCTGCTCGCCGCACCCATCGAACTGCCCCGCGTCAAACTCAGTGCCAACTGGATGGCTGCTTGCGGCGAAGCGGGTGAAGACGCCGCGCTGTACCGCACCGTGCAGGCCGTGGGCATGGAACTGTGCCCGCAACTGGGCATCTCCATTCCCGTAGGCAAAGATTCGCTGTCGATGCGCACCCAGTGGGCAGATGCCGAAGGCAAACCGCACAAGGTGGTATCGCCCGTAAGCCTGATCGTGAGCGCCTTTGCTTCGGTAGACGATGTGCGCGGCACGCTCACGCCGCAACTCAACCGCGACGAGGCCGAAACGCATCTGCTGCTGGTGGATTTGGGCCGTGGCAAAAACCGTATGGCGGGCAGCATCCTGAGCCAGACTTTTGGGCAGGGCGGCGCGGCAGACGCGCAGGGCGTGCCCGACCTGGACGATGCGCAAGACCTGGTGCATCTGGTGCAGGCCGTCAACCAGTTGCGCACAGCGGGCCACATCCTCGCCTACCACGACAAGAGCGATGGCGGCCTGCTCGCCACCGTGGCCGAAATGGCGTTTGCAGGCAATGTGGGCGTGGCCCTGAATATCGACATGCTGCTGTCGCCTGCTGATGGCGCCAACGATGGCCGCATCGACAGCGGCGAAGCCAAAAACTGGGGCAGCCAGATCAGCGGCCTGCGCCACGAGCAAACGTTGAACGCCCTGTTCAACGAAGAACTGGGCGTGGTGCTGCAAGTCAAAAGCAGCGAACGCAGCGCCGTCATGCAGGTGCTGCGCACGCACAAGCTGGGCGCATGCAGCCACTTTATCGGCACCGTGCGCGCACCTTCCTCTTCGCTCGACATGGGCAAAGGGCAGCTTTCCATCTGGCGCGATGCGCAGCAGGTATTTGCCGCTGACCTGCGCGAGCTGCACCAGGTGTGGGACAAGGTCAGCCACAAAATCTGCCAGTTGCGTGACAACCCCGCCTGCGCCGATAGCGAACACGCCGCCGTGGGTGACCCCAACGATCCCGGCTTGCATATGCATTTGGGCTTTGTGCCTGATCTTCCCCTCTCCCCCAACCCCTCTCCCGCAAGGGGAGAGGGGGGCCATGCTGCACCCGATTCACTCCCTCTCCCGCGTGCGGGAGAGGGCGGGGGTGAGGGGGCAACCTCCTTTGCCATCCTAAAAACCCGCCCACGCGTAGCCGTGCTGCGCGAGCAGGGCGTCAATTCACACGTTGAAATGGCCTACGCTTTTGATGCCGCAGGCTTTGAAGCCTTTGACGTGCACATGACCGACCTGCAGGCAGGCCGCGTGCGCCTGAAAGACATGCAGGGCATCGTGGCCTGCGGCGGTTTCAGCTATGGCGACACCTTGGGCGCGGGCGTGGGCTGGGCGCGCTCCATCACCTTCAATCCGGCCCTGCGTGATGCGTTTGCCGCCTTCTTCGCGCGCCCCGATACCTTTGCGCTGGGCACCTGCAATGGCTGCCAGATGTTTGCCGAATTGGCCGCGATGATTCCGGGCGCTGAACACTGGCCGCGCTTCACCCACAACCAGAGCAGCCGCTTCGAGGCGCGTTTGAGCATGGTCGAAGTGCTTGAGTCACCCAGCATCTTCTTTCAGGGCATGGCAGGCAGCCGCTTGCCCATCGCCGTGGCACACGGCGAAGGCTATGCCAACTTTGCCGTGCAGGG
>JAUNUE010000276.1 GCA_030538335.1 Allobrachymonas sp.
CGTGATCTTGGTCAGTTCGTGCAATAGGAAGATCAAGGCCATGTCTGCGGCTCCTCTTCTCGTTCACTCTTGATCTGAAATTGGAGTGAGGCACTGTACCAACGGGTCACCACACGCTATATTGGTCGATACGTTCGTGGCAAAGGAGGCGTGATGCAAGAAACACTAGCTCAATTGTGGACTTCAGAATTTGCCGATATTCCAAGCGTGGCCGAAGGCCTACGTATTCTGCTGCGCCTGCTGATGGCGCTGGTGCTGGGTGCGGTGCTGGGTTACGAGCGCGAGAGCCAAGGCCAATCTGCCGGTTTGCGCACGCATATGCTGGTGGCAATGGGTTCCGCGCTGTTTGCATTACTGCCCCTGCACATGGGCGTGGGCATGGCCGATATGAGCCGGGTGATACAGGGCGTGATGGCAGGCGTGGGATTTTTGTGCGCGGGCACTATTCTCAAACAAGAGAACGCCGAGCATCTGCGCGTGAAAGGCCTTACCACCGCCACCGGTTTGTGGCTGACCGCTGCCATCGGCATGGCGTGCGGGCTGGGCCGCGGCATTACTGCCATCATCAGCACCTTGCTGACCGTGGGCGTGATGGGATTGATTCCCGTGTTGTTCCCGCATCTTCACGAAAGCAACAAGAAAACAAATTGAGCGCAGGCGGCTTGTTTTGCGGGCAACGTATGATGGCAGCATGAACACCTCATCCATTCCTGCATGCCCGCAATGCGGCCTTGAAAACACCTACCCCGACGCCGACCACTTCATCTGCCCCGATTGCGCGCACGAGTGGCCGCAGCAAGCTGCTGCCAATGAAGAAGCGAATACCGACAACATCGTGCGCGATGCCCACGGCACGCCGCTGGCCGATGGCGATGCGGTGATTCTGGTGAAAGACCTGAAGGTGAAAGGCAGTTCCATCACGCTCAAGAAGGGCACCAAGATCAAAAGCATCCGCTTGGCCGATGGCGGCGGTGGCCACGATGTGGACTGCAAGACCGAGCACGGCAGCATGATGCTCAAATCGGAATTTTTGAAAAAGGCATGAAAAAACCGCTGGGGTTGCCTGCGGTTTTGTAGCCGAGATGACCCGTTCGGTCGAGGTGTCGAAGGCCCCAGCCTGAACGGATCAAAACGATTGCGGCTCAAGCCATGCCGAATGCGCTCTTGAGTTCAGCCAGGATTTTTTTCTCGCCTTCGCTCAGGCGCTCGCCGCCAAAGCCGAGGAAGCCGCCTTCGGTCGCAGCCATCGCCACTTTTTCGGCAGCCTGCATCACCCAGTCACGGTATTCCTTGGCCTGCGTGGCATCGAGCGTGTTGAGCAACGCATTGGCTTCTTTCACGTCGGCAATGGCCTGTGCAGACAGCTTCTCGGGCGAATCCACACCCTTGTCTTTGGAGCGCGTTTTCATCCACTCGCGGGTGGCCTTCATCTCGGCCATTTCTTCGCTGCGGTCGCCTTGCGGATTGGGCACGATGGACTGGATCAGCTCGTTGTTGGGGTATTGCTGCGCGCCTTCGATCAGCGCCTTGCCGTTGGTGAAAACTTCCTTGCCCGTGCCAAACAAGCCGCTGTTGCCGGCAAATACCACGGCAGAACCCACCATATGGGGCAGGCTGGCGAGCAGTTGTTGTTGGTCGTTGGTGAGGTTGAGGGCCATTGTGTGATTCTCCCTTGCATGAATTGAAAGACAGACGGGTTCACCCGCAAACATCACGCGAGTCAAGGGCATGATAGCCAGCCCCCAGCGTGCAAAATGCGTCTGTTTGTAATGCGCTGTTGATTTTGTAAGGTTTGCGTTTTTACATACCCACGTCACACAAGCCATTCTTCAAAAGTGAAAAGCGCGTGACTACAATTCCAGTTTTCGCACGCACTTTCACACGCACATCTGGCGCGTCTGCGCACGTCATCTATTTACCAACCATGCCTACTCCAGCCCCCAATGCCCTGCACACCTCCACCCTTGCCTCGCTGCCGCTGCTGGCGCGCGGCAAGGTGCGCGACAACTACGCCGTGGGCGCTGATCGCATCCTCATGGTCGCCAGCGACCGCATCAGCGCGTTCGACGTCATCATGGGCGAGCCGATTCCGGGCAAGGGTGCGCTGCTCACGCAA
>JAUNUE010000016.1 GCA_030538335.1 Allobrachymonas sp.
TCAGCAAGATCCATGAAATTTGTGCTTTGCAACATAAAAGCCCTGCAAAGCCCCGGAAATTGACAAGAAAGCTAACGTTTCGAAACAGAATTACACAAAAAGAATAAGAGTAATTTACTAGGTTTTTCCGTAACTTACATTAAATTTGCACACTGAAGGATGATTATAGTGACCCATCTTGCAGAGCAACTGCGGGCTTTCCCCGATAGGCACATCCTGATACTGCAACGCAACAAAAAAGGACGAAAGGTCGTTTGACGCTCCTTGCCCTTATACACCCCGGTCGCGCCTTATGCAAGCTGGTACCACCGACAGGAATCGAACCTGTATCTAGCGCTTAGGAGGCACTCGTTCTATCCATTGAACTACGGCGGCATGTCCGGCAAAGCCCTGCCTGCAGAAAGTGTGGATTATGCCGCACCGTTCAGGCCGCAATGGCCGTTCAATCGTAGCTGCGGGTGTAGATCAAGTCCACCGCGCTGTACTGCCCGGTTTGCCCGCGCAGCTTGAGTGTGCGCGTGAGGTCGAAGAAGAAATGGATGGCACCCAGCGTGGCATCGAGGCTTTTTTCGTAGCCCACATAGAAACGGTTGCTGAAACGCTTGCCCAGCGTGATGCTGCCGTCGCTCAAGGATTCGCCCCCCTTGAAGCCGATTTCGTCCAGCCCCAGCGTATCGGCCAGTCGCCCTGTCACGCCGCCGCCTTTGCCGCCAAGCAAGGCGAGCGCCGCCTGTTGCAGCAGGGCGGCATCGGCCGCACCGTAAGACGAGCGCCCCAATACCAGCCACGACAGGCGTTCGGCGTCGGGCATGGGCGGTTCGGAGAAAAGCTGCACCAGCGGCCGCTGCGCCGAGCCGTACAGGCGCACGCCCACGCGCAGGTCGATGTTGCGACGGATCGCCACCACGTCAAGCGCGGGGCTGGCCAGCGGCCCGGTAAAGACCAGACGGCCGCTTTCAATTTCCAGATCCTGCCCGTAGGCGCGGAAGGTGCCGCGGTCGGTGCGGATGGCACCCACCAGGCGCGGCTGGTCGCGCAGGCGCGGGCCGCCCTGCACTTCGAGCTTGCCCCTCAGGCGTGTATCCAGCCCGTAGCCGCGCACGCGCAAGTCCGGCCCGAGGTCAATACCGATCTGGATGTCGGCCTGGATCTCGGGGTTGGCTTGCTGCAAACCTGGAGGTGAGGCCGTTGGCGCTTCAGAAGCTTGGGCATTTTGGGGTCGGCTTGCGCGGCGGGCCTGTGGGCGTGGCGCCCCACCTGCTGCGGGCCTGGCTGCCGAAGCGGGTGCTGACGGGGCAACAGGCGCACGCACCACCACATCGTCATCCAGCGCCGGGCCTGCGCTGCGCGTTGGCGCAGGCGCAGGCGGGCGCGCCGGTGCTTGCACAGCCTTGGGATCATGCTTGCTGGGCAACACCACCACGTCCTCATCGAGCCGCGGAGCCGTGTCTTCAGGCAAGGTGATCAGCGCACGATCCACATGCAGGCCGCCGCGCATCTGCAGGCGCAATTGCTCGAACCGGGTCTGCACGTCGCCCGACACCACGATCATGCGGTCTGGCAGCGAGGAAACCTGCAACTTCTCCAGCCGCGCCGTAAGCTGGGTCTGCACGCTTTGCGCCAGCGACTGGCCCCCACCGCCCCATTCAACCTGCCCCGTGATGCGGGCCGCGCCGCCATCGACCTTGCCGCCCCCCAGCAGCCCGGTCTGCACGCCCACGCCGCGCAGGCTGAATTCGTCGATCACCATGCGCCGCCCTTGCAACTGCGCGCGCAGGCGCCCGTTCTGGAAAGCGATGCCATCGACCACCGAGCGCAAACCCAGATCATCGGCCTGCAAACTGCCGTTGAGCAGGGGCGCTTGCACCGTGCCCGCCACGGCCACATCGGTCTGCAGGGTGCCGCGCAGGCGCCAACCCGGCGGCGCAAAGATGTTCCACACGCCCACACGCGGCAGGCGTGCCTGGATGCGGCCCTGCAAGGGCGCGCTGCCCGGCAATGTCCAGCCCCCGCCGCTGCGCGCCAGCCGGGTGCGGATCACCGCATCGGCCGTACCGGCCTGGGCACTGTCCCACTGCAGGCGCGCCTCGATCTGGTTGCCGCCCATGCTTTGCACATCGATACGCGCCGTGCGCACGCCTGCTGCGATGCGGCCCTGACCGCGCCCGGCGCTGTCGCCCGCCAGCATGACCAGATCGCCGCCCGTGCGTGCCAGCGATGCCTGCAGGCGCAGTTGCGCCCCCAGTTGCACATCCCATTGGCCATCAAACACCATATCGCCTGCCAGCGCCTGCTCCAGCGCGGCGGAACCTGACAACACCTCGATCCACGCCAGCGGCAATCCCGTGAGTCGCCCCTTGCTCGACACGGTGTAGCTGTTGCCCTGCTGCACCCAACGCACGGGGTCTCCCAGGATGCTGGCCTGCCCTTGCACCTGGTTGCCAGAAAGGCGCATCTCGAACGCGCTTGTCTGCACCCGCATGCCGCCTGCGCCTTGCTGTATCTGGATGGAAACCGGCTGGGCCAGCAGCGCCTGCCAGCGCCTTTTCAGCAAGGTGTCGTGCAGGCTGGCCTGCAGCGTCTGCACCTGCGCCTGCCAGCCGTCCTTGCGTTTGCCGCCCTGCCCCTGCAAGGCGAACTGCACCTCGCGCTTGCCTTGCAACAGACGGCTTTGCGCCTCGATGCGCGCATCGGCCAGCCGCCCGCGCACCACCAGCCGCGTGCCTTGCGCAGTCAGCGGGGCGTCTTTGTCCTGCGCACTGCGCATGGTGACGCTGGGCGCGTCGAGCACGGCGTCGACCTGCATGGCCTGGCCGTTGTTCTGCCAACCGCCACGCCAGTTCGCCTGCAACTTGGCCGCGCCTTCGAGCTGGCGCTGGCGCAAGGCCGCCATGCCCGGCCACTGCTGCAACCACTGCCCCGCCTGCCGCAACTGGCGCACGTCCAGCAGCAACTGCCCTTGGCCATTGGCAGGAGCCAACGTACCCTTGAGCGAGCCGCTGCCGCCGGGCATTTGCAATTTCAGATCCGCCTGTGCCGTTTGCGAAGGTGCGGCGTAGCTGCCCTGACCCTGCAGCACGCCGCCGCGGCTGCGCACCAGGATTTTGGGCAGGCGCAGCATCTGTGCGTGCCACTGGCCTTGCGCGGTGATTTCGTCAAAGTGCAAGCGCGTGGTTCTGGCTGCTGCCCCTGCGGATTGCAGGGCCATGGAAAAATCCACCGGCGCATCTTGCGGATTCTGCCCATGGGCGAGATCCGATTTCAGTTCGACCTTGCCCTGCAAGGGTTCGGCCTCGATGCTGCTGAGCAGGGTGGCCGGGTCTACCGCCTCCAGTTGAAACGCACCGTTCCATCCTGTATCAGGCAGGTATTTCGCCTGCCCGGCGATCGCCCCCCCTTGCGGCGCCAGTTGCCAGCGGAACTGGTCGAGCTGCAGGGCACCGTGGTGGTATTCAAGGGTGCTTTCAAGTGTGTGCAGCGGCAACCGGTTTTTGTCCCACGCCCCCGCTTCCCCGTTGCGCGTTTGCAGCTTGCCCTGCCAGCGGCCGGGGCCGAGAAAACCCAGCAACCCCGGTACTTTTTCATCTGCTTCTGCAACCACGCCAGATACGGGCACGGGCGCAGACGCTGCCGATGCCACAGGTACGGGCAAGGCATCAGCCGGTGCGGGCCGCACATCCAGGCTGCCCTGCAAGGCCGTGCGCGGGCCTGCTTGCCAGAAGTCTTGCAGATTCAGTTGCTGCCATTGCGCCTGCACTTCCTGCACGGGCTGCGGCTGCCACGGGTGGATGCGCGCATCAAGCTTGACCTGCGTGCCATCGGCGTTGGCGCTGGCCTGTGCAGGCTGCGCCTGGGCTTGCACGCGGATCGCTCCGTCAGGCTCGGCCAAAGTGCCGTCGGCCACTACGGCCAATTGCAGGTCTTGCGCAGGCATGCTGGCGCTGGCGGGCAGGTGCAACTGGCCGCTGGCCTCGGCCTGCAGTGCCAGCGGGGCACGCCCGCCCAGCGTGGCTTTGGCGCGGTAGCTGCCGTCGCCGTACTGGAGTTTTTCTACGTCAAGCTGGTGCTGCGCGGCAAGCCGGTCGTAGCGGTAGCGCCCCGTCAGCGGCCCCAGCACCGTGGTCTTGCCGCTGCGCGGCACGATTTCGATCAAGTCGGCAGTAAAGGGCGCATCAATGCCCACAGGCAGCACCAGTTCCTGCAAAGGGGCCGATGGTGCATCAGAAGATGGTTGCGTGCGCTGGTCGGCCAGTTGCAGGCGCCGCGCATGCAGCTTGTTGAATTTGGTGGAACGGTCGCGCAGCGCCGTCCAGTCCCATTCGATATCCAGGTCTTCGAGCGTGAGTACCAGCGCGCCCGCCTCAACTGGCGCCTCTTTGGGGTATTGCCGCAACACCAGCTTGCGGATATGCCCGCCCGTGCGCAGCGTGCCGCTCACGCCCTCGGCCTGCAGGGACATGCCCGCAGGCATCTGCCGCTGCAGCACCTGCAACATGGTGGCCAGCGACTGCTCGCCCTTTGACCAGTGGAACAGCGCACTCATCGCCAACACGGCCAGCACGACAAAGGCCAGCAAACCCAGGGAACTGAAGTACGCCGTGCGCCGCACCACCCGCACCGCACGTTGGCGGCGCGTGAGGGGCGCAGGCGGTGGGGGTGCCTGGGGCACCTGGGGGTGGTCGCTCGGGTCTTGGGGTGCCATCAGAAACTGAATCCCAGGTTCATGTGCAGGCGCACTTTGCGGTCTTGCAGGCCATAGGCCACGGCCAGTTGTATCGGCCCCGCCGGGCTGCGCCACAGCGCGCCTGCGCCCACGCCCACTTTCAGATGCCGCAAACCGGCAGGGGTGTGGGCCACGCTGCCGGCATCGACAAACACCACCGAATCCCAATCGGTCGGTCGGCCATTGCGCCACACCGGCCTGCGGTATTCGAGGCTGCCGGTGACCATATAGTGCCCCGGTCGTGTGATGCCGTCTGCATCTTCCACGCCGATTTGCTGGTAGCCATAACCACGCACCGAGGCGTTGCCACCCGCAAGGAACAACAGATTGGGCGGGACGACGGCGTTGGCCCGCGTGCGCAGCGCAGCACCTTCCAACCGCAGCAGCAGCTCGCCATTGCGGCGCTGCAACAGCGATTGCGCCACATTGGCCGCGGCGGCTCCGGTCTGGCTGGCACTGGCGGGCGAAGCGGGATCGCCCGTGCGTGGCACGGCCTGCTTCAGCCCTTGGGCCAGGCTGCGATCGAGCGACAAAATGCCGAGGTAACGCGCCCCCACGCGCACAAACGGCGCGCGGTTTTTGCCCAGCGTCATGCCGCCTCCGCCTTCGAGCGTCAAGCCGTAGCCGCTGGTCGGAAACACCAGGCTGTTGAAATGGCGCCGCGACCAGATGTAGTTGAGGCTTAGCGCCTGCGCATCGCCGAGTTTTTCGTGCGCGTAGTCTTCGCGGCTGCGGTCGTATTGCAGGTACCAGGTGCGTTCGATCTCGCCGCTGTTTTTGGTGCGACCGGCACGCGCCTGCGCGGTGGTCTGGCGGTAGTCGCCGATGGTCTCGCGGTTGTACGACAGGCTGAACAGCGACTGCCACAGCGAGGCGCTGGGCGGCGCGATCAGGCTGGTGCTGAATTGTTGCTGGTCGCGGTACAGCTTGGCCCGCGTCAGCGCGCGCCACTTCAACCCTGGCACGCGGTTGTGCGTATGTTCGAGTGACGCGCCCGCGCCGCGGTCGGTATTGAAGCCCACGCCAAACACCACCTTTTGCAGCGGCAATTCCTGCACGCTCGCCAGCACCGGCGCAGCCTCCGGGTTGGCCGCTGCGCTGGTATCGATCACCACCGAAGCGCCCGCGTAATACCCGCTGTTGAGCAAGCGCTGCTGCATCTGGATCAATTCGCTTTGCCGGTATTCGGCACCGGGTTGCAACTGTGCCAGGCGATGCACGATGGTCTCGTCATACCGCTGCGCGCCTTGCACCTGCACGGCACCGTAGCGGTACACCGGCCCCGAGTCGTAGCGCAGATGCAGGTGCGCTGCGTGCTGGTCAGGATCGATTTCGGCCTTGCTGTCGGCCAGTTTGGCCGTAGCAAAACGCTCGGTCTGCAGGTGCTGCAGGAACTGCGCCTTGGACAAGCCCCAGGCTTTTTGCGTGAACACCTCCCCCACCGGCAAGCCCCAGTTGGCGCGCGCCTGCGCCACCTGCTGCCACGCGGGTTCGTAGGTGGCGGCGGCACCGTCGATGTGCAGGTCAAAAGCATCCACGCGCGCTTGCGTGCCGGGGTCGATGGTGATGACCACTTCGGGCCGCTGCGGGGCAAACGTGGCTGCGGCATCGGGCAGCACAAGCTGTTGTTCGATCTGTGGCGTGAAATAGCCCTCGGTCGCCAGCAGGCGGCGGATCTGCTGTTCCGACAGTTCCAGCAAACGGCGCAACTCCACATCGTCCAGATCGGGCACGCGCTGGTAGCGTTTGAGCTCCAGAAAGCGATCGACCAGGCTGCGCACCTCCGCAGGCGCTTCAATGCGGATGGTGAAAGAGTCCTGCAGGGAATTGGCGTTGCCCGCCTTGTCGTCTTCCGGTTCGGCCGCATCGGGTGGCGCAGCATCGGGCGGCAACGGCTCTTGCAGAGGCACCGCCGCTGATGCCGTGCTGGCGGGCGGTTGCGGGGCGCTTGCAGGCGCCACAGGTTGCGCCCATGTGCCTTGCACCAGACCCGCCATCAACACCATTGCGACCACGTCTGCCCTTGCTCCGATGCGCCACCATCCGCTGCTGATAGGCGTAAAGCCGTACCACCAAAGGCGAACGGAGCGATCAAGATAAGGACAAACCATATGAGCAGCGATTATGCCCAGCCCTTCCATCGTGACGAATCAGAAAAAATTCATTTACAAACCGTACCTTTGTCACGTAAATGCAAAATCATTCGGGTATGGTGACGGCATGCAGCCGCAATGGTCTCGTCTCCTACCGACAGAAACGCGCTGCAATCCTACCCATTACACACATCCTGGAAGTTATCATGGAATGTACTGAAGCAGGCCGTAGCCTGATGCAAAACCGCGCGGCAGGCGGCCTGTCTGCCAAAGAGCGCCAAGTCATCCTCCTTGCCACCGGTTCGCTTCAAAGCCGCAAATTGTTGCGCGCCATGGGCGATGAGGGTGTGCAAATCCTCCGTAACCTGACCCAACGCGGCCTGTTGCGCCCCACAAACACAAACGGACAGCGGGCCGACCGCGCCTCTGCATTCCAGTCAACGGGGTTTGCCGATTCGCGTTTTGACACCCGTGAATCCCAATTTGCCGATTCACGCTTTCTGGATTCGCAATTGCAAGAGCCCAGCGGTTTTGGCGCGTCGCGTTTTTCGCCTTCGGGCTTTGGCATGCACGCAGCCCAGCGCCCTGCGGCAGCACCCCAAACAGCCGTGCCCCAAGCCCCCGTTCCTGCTGCTGCACCGCCTGCATCCCGACCCGTGGCCGCACCTGCTGCAGTGGCTCCGTCTGCCCCCCCTGCGGTGCCAGCCGCCGCACCCGCCGCCCCCAAACCGGCAGCCCGCAACAGCAAACGGTCGCTCGCTGCCAGCAAGATGTACATGATCGATATGCTGCAACTGCTGCGCTGCATGGACGCCTCGGCGCTGGCGGTAGACATCCAGACCAGCCACAGCGAGACCGATCTGGTCGACAACATCGCACGCGGCGCAGAATATTTCGCCACTGCCACCAATGCCAGCTACGCAGGCAAGGTGTACGCCAAGCTGCAGGACATCCTGCCCGAAGAGCACTTGGGCCGTCTGCAACTGGCCGTCTGATTTTTCAAAGTTAGTCGCGCGGGGAACGCGGCGGCTCCCGCATCTGGCGCGACAGCACCCAGGCAAAAGCGGCCAGTGCCACCACGCCGGCCGCCAGCACGCCCCACAGCACCCAGCGGCGCGTATCGCCTTGTACATCGAGCACAGCCACCGCGCTGCCTGCAGAAGCAGCGCCCGGCGTTGTGACTTGCTCCAACGTGGCGGCAGGCAGTTTTGCTTCGTCGCCTGCCGCATAACCCGGAATCAGGCTGGGCAAGGGCAACAGCGCGGCGGGTGCCTCTGCCCGACCCGCAGCCAGGGTGTAGGGGCTGGAGCCGCTGGCGACAAACACCAGTTGTGCCGGTTCCAGCCAGGCCGTGATCTGCGGCGGCTCAGCAAAACCGGGGCTGGCGGCATCGGCTTCGATGCGCCATTCGCGCCACGCCGCCTGCCCCAACTCCAGCATCGGGCTGCGGTGCACCTGGCCGTCTTGCGTAAGGGCAAACACCACATGGCGGCTCAGCAAGTTCCACGGTTGCTCGCGGCTTTGGCGCACCAGAACCCGCACCGGCACCAGCGCGCTGTCACCAACGGCACGGATATCCAGCGCCGCCACTGGCGCGGCAAAGGGCATGCGCCACTGCACCGCCTGGGCGGTGTTTTGTGCGTCGTTCGGCAGGGCCAGCGGTACCGCGACGCGGGCCGGTGGCACGGTTGCCGCTGTGCGTTGCAGGCGCACCCCGCGCACCTGTACCTGGGGTGATGCGCCCTCCCAACTGATGCGCAGGTACTGGTCTTGCAAAGAGCGGCCCTCCAGCAGCACCCGTGGTGGCGCGAGCGCCGCACCCGCTGCGCGGTATACGGTCACGTCACCCACCGCCTGCCAGCGTTTCAGGTCGCTGCTGGTAGTGAGATAAAACGTGAACGGTCGCGCCTCAGGCCAATCGGTATCGAGTTCCACGGCCTGCCAGGTATCTTTCAATGCCCGTGTATCAACCAAAGCGCCCACTGTGGTTGCAGCCGTACGGACCGAAGCGCCGCTGGCGGGCTGCGGCACCTCCAGTTGCACCGTGCGGCCCTGCGCCGTGTCTTCGATGCGCAAGGACAGCGCCGCTTTGCCATCTCCACCCGGCACATCGGCCTGCACCGGCAAGGCTGGCAGGTTCACCATAGTTGCCGGAACCGGAGCAGCGGCTGCCGCCCGCGCCAGGGCCACAGGTACCGCTTGCCCCGCCGCATTGAACACGCGCAGATCGTGCAAATCGCGGCTCTGCACGTGCGACAGCACCTCGGCAGGCAACGCCAGACGCTGCAGGCTGCTGCCGGGTGCCACCGCCAAGGGCCAACGCGCCGCGTACTGCGCAGGCTGATCGGCCGGAGCCGCCCCGGCCATAGAGGCCGTTACCAGCATCCATCCCAACAACACCTTTTTCATGCTTGCACCTCCTGTGTTTTCTGCGCCTTGGGCGGCATGGGCGAGAAGTAACCAATCACCAGCATCAGCACACCCACGCCGATAAAGGCCACGATGCGCTCGGTACCGGCCTGGTTCGACAAGTCAACCAGCATCAGCTTGGCCACCACCAGCCCCAGCAACCCGGCACCCGCCAGCCACACGGGCCGCGAACCCCGCCGGTGGGCGCTCACCATCAGGGCCAAGGCCATCAGCGTCCACAAAATGGAGTAACCCGTCTGCACCACAAAGCTGGCAAACAGCGCATGCACATCCCACGGCACGGCAAAGAAGTGGTGCGCCACGCGCAGCCAGATGGTGTTGACCACCATCCAGCCCAGCACACCCAGGCCCATCCAGAATTCGCGCTGGCACAGCCAGACGCTGCCCGTCGGTGCTGGCTGCGCATACACGACCGCCGCGCGCCAGTACAGCACCGCGCCCAGGGCCAGCAGCACCGCCAGATCAGTCGGATTGAGCAAGGGCACATAGGGCAGGGGCCGTGTAACGCCCGACGAGGTGCAGGCCAGTGCCAGCGCACCCAGCCCCACCAGCACAGCCAGCGGCAGACCCGCGCGCCAGTAGTAATTTTCAGCGTGCAGGTTCAGCGGCCAGCGGGCGTGCACCACGCGCTGGCGGCGCCGGTTGGCGCGGCCCGCCCAGTAGGTGAGCGCCGTGAGCATGGCCGTAGCCGCCACCACGCCCACCACCGAGGCCCACGCCGTGCCCCACAAATGCGCGCGGTCGATCCAGGCGTACAGCGCATCGGCCACCAGCGCCGTGGCCAACCAGACCGAGGCGGTGTGCTGCCAACCCATCCAGCGCTGCCAGCCCTCGGTCATTAATGCACTGCCAGCACGTTCGTTGCGGTGCATCAGCCAGAGGTGCATGCCCCAAGCCAGTGGCCACAACCACCATGCGGGGTAATCCACCACATGGTGACCACTATTGGTTTGCGCCAACAGCAACGCTGCCAACACCGGCACGCCCAGGCGGCTGGGCCAGGCCGCCACCGGCCAGCGGGTGCGCAAGGCCCACAGCAACGCCGCTGCGCTGGATGCCAGCACCGCGACCGCGAGCAACCATTGCCCCGCCACTGGTGACCAGGCGTGTCGCCATTCGTCTGCCAGCACGCCCGGCGCCATGCGGAAGGCCTCCAGCGACCAGGCCAGTATCCAGAAACCAAAGCCCGCCAGGAACAAGGGCTGCGGCAGTTGGGCTTCTACCGCGGCATAGACCTCGGCCTGAGCCGACCCGCTGTGGGGCAAGGCTTTGCGCGCCCACCACGCCGTGACCACCAGACACGCCGCCAGCAGGGCTGCACCCATGAATTTGGCATGCAGCAGGGGCCAGCTTGCGGCCAGGGTTGCCTGCATGGTGGGCATGAACACCAGCGCCGCCACCGCCTGCAACAACAACCCTGCCGCGCGCGCCAGCCAGCGGCTTTGTCGCATGCCAACCCAGAACAGCACCACGCCTTCGACCACCCAGGCCGCGCTGGTCCAGCGCGTATCCAGCGCCAGCGGCACCGCCAGCGTGCCGAATCCCACGCCCAGCGCCAGGAAGATTTCAGCCAGTGGCTGTGGCCCCTCTTGCGTGCGCTGGCGCAGCAGCCACGCGGCCAGCAGCAGGTACACCGCCCCCAGAACCAGTGCAGAAAACGCACGGCCAAAAGGCAGGTGCGCCACCAGTTGGCTCTGCAGGCCAAAGCCGAACAAGGGCGTGCCAAACAGCAGCACATGGTGGATGATGTCAGGTACTTTCCAGCCGCTCACATCCAGCGTGGTACGGCGCGCATGCAGCACCACCGTTGCCAGATAAATGGCGATGAAGATGGCAAGGAACAGTTGTGCCGACAGGTAATGCTCTGGGGCAAAGTGTGTCGAGACCCAGATGGCTGCCACGCCAAAGGTGGCGGCAAACCCCAGCAAGTCCAGTTCCCGCCAGGCGCGGCGCGATGCAATATAGACAATCGCCACATCCAGCAGGGTGTAGTAGCCAAACAGCACCACATGGTTGCCTGCACCCGTGGAAACCAGCAGGGGCGCGGCAAAACCCCCGGCAAAAGCGGCAAAAGCCAGGCTGCGTGCGTTCTGCAACAAGGCCAGGGCGCAACTCAGGGCACACACCAGCACCATGAACACAAAGGCGGCGGTCTGCGGCACCAACTGGTACAAACGGAACGCGGCAAATACCGTGAGGTACAGCACCGCCACCCCACCGCCCTGCAGCAGCACGCCAAATGCCGGTTTGGCCTGGCGCTTGCGGAATCCCACCGCCAGCAAGGCTACGCCTGCCGCACCGATGCTTGCCAGACGGAACTCGATGGGGAACAGCCCCATTTGCGCGGCATAGCGCGCAAGAAACGTCAGGCCGAGAAACAGCACCAACAGCCCCACACGCGCCACCATATTGCCGCCCAGAAACCACTGTCGCGCCGCTTCGAGCGCCTGTTCCAGCGCACTGGGCGGCGCGGGCGCACGGGCCACCCGGGGGCGGGGCACCGATCCCGACGATGCCGTGAGGTACCCGGGTATGTGGGCCGAAGGCCAAGGCTGTGCAGCCGCAGGAACCGTGTCCTCCAGATCAAGAGACGGCTCCTGCGCCGACACGGGCAGCGACGAAGACACCAGCACCGGCTGTGCAGGCAGCGGTGGTGGGCTGGCCGCGGGTACGGGTGCTGCCGGGGTTACGGAAGCTGGTACAGGCGCCGCCGTAGCAGGCACCACGGCAGCATGCACCGCAGCCGCAACAGCGCGGTCGGTTTGCCGTTCTTTTTCGCGGGCTTCTTCCCATTGCTGGCGCACCAAAGTCTTGATGACGCGCTGCAGGCTCCCGCCCGCCGCCGCGCCCAGCACTGCGCCCCATATCCAATAGTCGCCGTAGCCATAACCCGGCCATGCCCAGCCCAGCACCGCGCCCCAAAACGCACCCCATAGCACTACCATGTCAGGTCTCCTGTCAGTACACCGATGTACAAAGCAGCCGCCACATTATCAAGTGCCGGGCGCTGGTATGACAGAAAAGTTTCAGGGTATCGTCTGCTGCGCCTTGGGGGTTACCTGGCGTTGTTCTTTGTACCTGCCTCCGTCTTTGCCGAGGACAACGGCGTCAACAGCACTTCGCCTTCAGCCAGGGTAGCGCGCACTTCCTGCCCCATGAAGAAGTCGCCGGGATGCTGCAGCACCTGAGCACTTTGCGCATCCTGCAGCAAGGCATAGCCGCGTTGCAGCACATGCGCGGGGTGCAGCAAATGCAGCCCGAGGCCGATCTGCTGCAAACGCGCTGTGTGCTGCGCCAGACGGGCTTGCGCCGCTTGGTGCCAGCGCTGTTGCAACGCATCCAACTGCTGGCGCTGTTGGCCCAGGGCCTGGTGCGCCAGCCGCGACAGCGCGTCGTGCGTAGCCTGCAAAGGTACGGTGTAGCGGTGAATGCCACCGTTTTGCGCCGACAGCCGCAGCAACCGCAGGTGCAACTCGCGCAATTGCTGTTGGCGGCGCAACAAGGGCGCGGCACGCAACTGGCGCCAGCGCAATTCCATGCCATGCAGACGCAAAGCCTGCTCCTGCAGACGCGAACCCGTGCGCGCCAGCCCCCAGGCGAGGCGATCGAGCGTCTGCGTCTGGCGATCCAGCCAGCGCCGGGCTTCCTGCTGTACAAAAGCAAAACGCCCTTGCGCCTGCGTCCAGGCATCTTCTTTCGGCACGGCGGCCAGTTCTGCCGCAGCCGTGGGCGTGGGCGCGCGCAGGTCGGCGCAGAGGTCGGCAATGGTGATGTCGGTTTCATGCCCGACACCCACCACTACCGGCACCGGGCTTTGCACGATGGTGTGCGCCAATTGCGGGTCGTTGAAGGCCCAAAGATCTTCCAGCGAGCCGCCGCCGCGCACCAGCAGGATGGTATCGATGGGCGGCAGGTGCGCCACCGAGGGATCGTTGCGCTGTTGTGCCTTGGCCACGCCATACAGGCGCTGCAAGGCTGCGATCAGCGCAGCAGGCGCTTGTGCGCCCTGCACCGGGGCAGGCGCCAGCAGCACCGGCACATGCGGCGCGCGGCGCTGCAAGGCTGTGGCCACATCGCACAAGGCGGCTGCCTCCAGCGAAGTGACCAGCCCCAGACCACGCGGATAGCCGGTAAGTGGGCGCTTGCGATCGGCATCGAACAGGCCCTGCGCCTGCAACTCGGCCTTGATGCGCAAGAAGGCCTCGTACAGCGCGCCTTGCCCGGCGCGGCGCAGGCTCTCTACCACCAGTTGCAACTCACCGCGCGCCTCGTACACCGCCAGCCGCCCGGCGGCCTCTACCTGGTCGCCATCGCGGGGCTGCCAGTTCATCAGGCTGGCGGCACGGCGGAACATGGCACAGCGCAACTGGCCATCGGCGTCTTTCAAGGTGAAATAGCAGTGGCCGCTGGCGGCACGCACAAAACCCGTCACTTCGCCCTGCACCCGTACCGCCCCAAAACGGGCCTCCAGCGCATCACCCACGGCGCGGCACAGGGCACCCACGGGCCACACCCTGGGCGTGACGCCGCCTGCCACTAGGTTGTTGTCCGCAAACCCAGACCCCGCCTCGTTTTCCATCCGTATCTCCCTGTGCTGCCGCGCCTTATCTACAGTTTCACCGTATTGAAACAACCCCTTGCAAAACCGTTGCAAATGCGCATTCCGTTCGATAAATGCATGAATTTATTGAATAATTTTATTGCTCAAAACGTAATCAAAGTGTCACTACCGTCACAAATCAAGGCTTTGCGGACGCCCGTCCGCGCTTGTCCCCAAAGTTATCCACAGAATGTGTGGGCAAGCTGCAAAACCAGACCTGTGCCACGGTTTGCCATACTTTGGTTTGCCTCTGGCCGGATTCATCACGAAGCTGGAGGATAATTGCGGGTGTTTTGCGTGGTCTTGTACGCCACCCTTGTCTGCGGCCCTGTTGCCCCACCCTTCCAGGAGTTTTTTCGTGTCCCTGCTGTCGATTATCAACGCTTCTGGCTGGCCCATGTGGCCGCTGATTCTTGCTTCCATGGCCAGCATGGCGCTGATCGTTGAGCGCTTCATCAGCCTCGCACCCTCGCGCGTGGCACCCAAGAAATTGCTCGACGAAGCCCTGCTCGCCAGCAAATCGGGCGTGCCGGGCGCCGATGTGGTCAAGCACCTGGAGAACAGCTCGGTATTTGGCAGCGTACTCGCCAGCGGCCTGCGCGCCCTGCACACCAACCCCACCTTGAGCGAAGCCGATCTGCGCAGCGCCTTTGAAGGCGCCGGACGCCGCGCCGCGCACCAACTGGAGCGTTTCCTGCCTGCACTGGCGACGCTGGCATCGGTGGCCCCGCTGATGGGCCTGTTCGGTACCGTGGTCGGCATGATCGAGATTTTTGGCGCGCAAACCGCCACCGGCAGCGCCAACCCCGCCACCATGGCACACGGCATTGCCGTGGCGCTGTACACCACGGCTTTCGGCCTGGTGATTGCCATTCCCACGCTGCTGTTCTGGCGTTACTTTCGCAGCCGGGTTGACGGCTACCTGCTGCAGATGGAAACCGGCACCGAAGATTTCGCCCGCCACCTTGCCCGGTTCTGCAAGTCCTGATCCGCTGCCTGCCTGATTTTTGACCCTAGCCGAACAGGAACTGCCATGCGTTTCAGCAAGCGCTCCAAGGACGAACCCGAAGTCAACCTGATCCCGTTCATCGACATCCTGATGGCGGTGTTGATCTTCCTCGTGTTGAGCACCACCTACAGCCGCTACACCGAAATGCAGTTGCAACTGCCGGTGGCCAACGCCGATGCGGCGCGCGACTACCCCAAGGAAGTGGTGGTGGCCATTGCCGCCGACGGCCGTTACGCTGTGAACAAGGTGCCGCAGGAAGACCGCTCGGTCGGCGGCATTGAAGCCGCCCTGCGCCAGGTGCAAACCGCACCCGAGAGCACACTCATCATCAGCGCCGACGCCGCCACGCCGCACCAGTCGGTCATCAGCGTGATGGAAGCGGCGCGCCGTGTGGGCCTGGTCAAGGTCACGTTCGCCACACGCAAGGCGGCAGACGGCGAATAAAAGCCGAGTCCTGAGCCATCTGCATAATGCGCGCATGAGCACGGCGCCGCGCGCACCCCTCCGGTCTTTTTTGCACCAGCACCTGCCGCAGCAATGGCAGCAACGCGGCTGGCTGGCGCGCCTGCTGTGGCCTTTGTCGTGGTTGTATGGCGTCGTCTGGCAACGCAAACAGCGCCGCACCCAACAACAACCTCCTCAGCCTTTGCCCGTTTCCGTACTTGTCGTCGGCAATATGATCGCCGGTGGCGCAGGCAAAACACCGGTCACGCTGGCGGTGGTGCAACATTTCCAGCGCATGGGGGTACACGTCGGCGTGGTGTCGCGCGGTTATGGCCGCGACAATAGCGCACCGCATTGCATGGCAGTCACATCCGACAGCACTGCAAGCGAAGTCGGAGATGAGCCTTTGCTGATCCACCGCCGCACCGGCGCACCTGTGGTGGTCTGTGCGCAACGGCTGGAGGCCGCGCGTGCGCTGCTCCAGCACTATCCCGATACGCAGTTGATCGTTTGCGACGATGGCCTGCAGCATCTGGCGCTGCCGCGTGATGCCGAACTGTGCGTAATGGATGAACGCAACATCGGCAACGGCTGGCTGCTGCCCGCCGGCCCTTTGCGCGAACCGTGGCCGCGCAAGACTGACTGGTTGCTGCGCATCAGCCCCACGGCAGAAACGCAACAAAACATCCCTTTGCCGCCCGGACAAGCGGTGTTCCACGCGCAACGCCGCTTTGCTGCGCATGCCGTGCGCGCAGACGGCGCCACACAGCCGCTCGCCGAATGGGCAGCCCACAAACAGCCGGTGCAGGCACTCGCAGGCATTGCCCAACCCGAACGCTTTTTTGCCATGCTGCGGGCTGCTGGGTTGGCCTTGCAACACACGGTCGCCTTGCCCGACCATGCCACGCCCGATATCTTGATCGAAGCAGCACAAACGCTCTCGCAAAACCCAGAGCCACTGCTTTGCACCGAAAAAGACGCCGTCAAACTCTGGCCCCATCTGCCCGACGTATGGGCCGTGCCGCTGGAGCTGCAGATGGAACCGGGCTTTTTCAATGCGCTGACGGCCTGGTGGCAGCAGCAACAATCATCGCCACATCGCGCGTCCTGAAACGGGTTTACCGAATCTGTCAAAATCGGAGCAGCACTCCGATCTACGCAAGGCTTTTCCATGGATTCCAAATTGCTTGAACTGCTGGTCTGCCCCGTGACCAAAGGCGCCCTGCTGTGGCGGCCCGAACAACAGGAACTGTGGTCTACCAGCGCACGTCTGGCCTACCCGGTGCGCGACGGCATTGCCGTGCTGCTTGAAAACGAAGCGCGCACGCTCGACGACCAGGAACTGGAAGCCGCCCGCGCACCAGAAATGAACACCAGCAAGGCGTGAGCTACACCATCCTGATTCCGGCACGGCTGCACAGCACGCGCTTGCCCGAAAAACCGCTGGCCGACATTGCCGGCTTGCCCATGGTCGTGCAGGTGGCGCAGCGCGTGCAACAAGCCCCCGGCGTGGATCGGGTAGTGGTGGCCGCCGACCACGAACGCATCGTGCAGGCCTGCACCAGCCACGGCATCGAGGCCCTGCTAACCGACAACGACCACCCAAGCGGCAGCGACCGGCTGGCGCAAGCCTGCAGCCTGCTGCAATTGCCAGACGATGCCATTGTGGTGAATGTGCAAGGCGATGAGCCGCTGATCGACCCTGCATTGCCAGGCGCAGTAGCGCGGCTTCTGCAGCAGACGCCCGCAGCCAGCATGGCCACCGCCGCGCATCGCATGCATGACAGCACCGATCTGCGCAACCCCAACGCCGTGAAAGTGGTATGTGATGCACAGGGCATGGCGCTGTACTTCAGCCGCGCGCCCATTCCCTGGTGGCGCGATGGCTGGGGGGCGGCCATGCAAGGTGACCGCACCCTTCCCGCCAGCCACCTTTTGGAAAATTCCGATCCGAAAGCTTCGCCTGCGCCCCCGTTGCGCCATATCGGCATCTACGCCTACCGCTGCGCGTTTTTAAAACAGTTCCCCCAACTGCCGCCCGCGCCCATTGAAAAGGCCGAGTCGCTGGAACAACTGCGCGCCCTGTGGCACGGCCACCGTATTGCCGTACACCTCAGCGACACAGCACCCGGCAGGGGCGTGGATACGCCTGAAGACCTGGCCGCCGTGCAGCGGCTGTTTGCGCAAAGTCAGTAACCATCCCCCGGCAAAGCCGGGGGCTTTCGTTATGTGAGCCGCTCAAAGC
>JAUNUE010000017.1 GCA_030538335.1 Allobrachymonas sp.
GTGCTGCGCATGCGCTTCGGCATCGAGATGGACAACGACCACACGCTCGAAGAAGTGGGCAAGCAGTTTGACGTCACGCGCGAGCGCATCCGCCAGATCGAGCACAAGGCGCTGCGCAAGTTGAAACACCCTTCGCGCTCCGACAAGCTGCGCACCTTCCTCGGTGGAAGTGACAGCTAACTCCGTTTCTGAGGCTGTACGGTCACCCTGCAGCCTCTTTTTTCGTGTTTTTGTTTTTCTTTTTTCTGGATGCCTGACATGTCTTCCCTCTTTGCCGATGTGGCTATGGCCCCACGCGACCCCATCCTGGGCCTGAACGAACAATTCGCTGCCGACACCAACCCCAAAAAGGTCAACCTCGGTGTGGGCGTGTACTTTGACGAAAACGGTAAATTGCCGCTGCTGCAATGCGTGCAGCAGGCCGAACGTGCCATGATGGAAAAACCCGCCGCACGCGGCTACCTGCCGATTGACGGCATCGCCGCCTACGACAATGGCGTAAAGGCACTGGTGTTTGGTGCCGACAGCGCTGTGGTGAAAGACGGCCGCGTGGCCACCGTGCAAGCTTTGGGCGGCACGGGCGGCTTGCGTATCGGTGCAGACTTCCTCAAGAAAATCAACCCGCAAGCCAAGGTGCTGATCTCTGACCCGAGCTGGGAAAACCACCGCGCCCTGTTCACCCAGGCAGGCTTTGAAGTAGGCACTTACCGTTACTACGATGCCGACAAGCGCGGCGTCAATTTCGAGGGCTTTCTGGCGGATCTCAACGCTGCTGCACCCGGCACCATCGTGGTGCTGCACGCCTGCTGCCACAATCCCACCGGCTACGACATCACGCCTGAACAGTGGGATCAGGTAGTCGCAGCCGTCAAGGCCAAAGGGCTGGTGGCGTTCCTCGACATGGCGTACCAGGGCTTTGGCCATGGCATTGCCGAAGATGGCGCAGCAGTGGCCAAATTTGTGGCTGCGGGGTTGAACTTTTTTGTATCCACCTCGTTCAGCAAAAGCTTCAGCCTGTACGGCGAGCGCGTGGGTGCCTTGAGCGTGGTCTGTGCCGACAAAGACGAAGCCGCCCGCGTGCTGAGCCAGCTCAAGATCATGATCCGCACCAACTACAGCAACCCGCCCACGCACGGCGCGGCCGTGGTGGCTGCGGTGTTGAACACGCCTGAGCTGCGTGCCCTGTGGGAGCAGGAATTGGGTGCCATGCGCGTGCGCATCAAGCAGATGCGCGAGAAATTGGTAGCGGGTTTGCAGGCCGCAGGCGTGCAGCGCGACATGGGCTTCATCACGCGCCAGATCGGCATGTTCAGCTACTCGGGCCTGAGCAAGGAACAGATGCAGCGCCTGCGCAGCGAGTACGGCATCTACGGCACCGACACCGGCCGCATGTGCGTGGCTGCGTTGAACGACAACAACGTGGGCTATGTGTGCGAAGCGATGGCTGCGGTGCTGGAAGAAAACGCGGTAGCGTGACAGTTGCTGTGTTCTCTGCAGAGGCGCGGAGAGCGCAGAGGCCGCAGAGCCAGCGTAGGGTAGAACCTCCGAAGGAGATTCTGCCGCATGCCGATTTGGCAAAATCCACATGCGTCGGAATCGCTTCGCGGTTCCGACCTACAGACGGTGATTGGGTGTTTGTAGGGTGGGCGCTTGCATCCACCCTACTACTGTTTTTCTCCGCGGCCTCTGCGCACTCTGCGCCTCTGCGGTGAAGGCTATTAACCCCACTTCATCAACAAACCCATCAACTGCTCAAACTGCTTGCCATAGGGCGGGCGCAGCATGCGGCTGCCGGCCAGGGGCGACTGGATGAACACCGGCTTTTCCTTGCTGAAGGTGCGAAAGCCCCATTCGCCGTGGTAAGCACCCATGCCGCTGGCGCCTACGCCGCCGAAAGGCTGGTTGACTTGGGCCACGTGGTAGACGCAATCGTTGATGGTGACGCCGCCTGAGAGCGTGGTGGTCAGCACTTTCTCCTGCACGTTCGCGTCGTTGCCAAACCAGTACAGCGCCAGCGGATGCGGCCCCTGGTTGATGCGTTGCAGCGCCTGGTCGATATGGTCGTAAGGCAGCACAGGCAGGATCGGGCCGAAGATTTCTTCCTGCATCAGCTTGCAATCGGCTGGCGGGTTCAGCACCATGCACGGTGCGAGCCGCCGTGTGCTGGCTTGCGTTTCGCCCAGGGCAACGACCTCGGCGCCTTGCGCGTGCGCTTCTTCCATCAGGTTGACCAGACGGCCAAAGTGCTTCTGGTGGATGATGCTGGTGTAGTCGGGGTTGTCGGGGATCTGCGGGTACAGCGTGCGCACGGCTTGGCCATAGGCGTCGGTAAAAGCGTCGAACTGGCTGCGGTGCACCAGCACATAGTCGGGCGCCACGCAGGTCTGCCCGGCGTTGAGCAGCTTGCCGGTGGCGATGCGCATGGCCGTTACGGCCAAATCAGCAGACAGGTCGATGAGTGCGGGCGACTTGCCGCCCAGCTCCAGCGTAACCGGCGTAAGGTTGGGTGCCGCGGCCTGGGCCACCAGCCGCCCTACGGCGGTGGAGCCGGTGAACAGCAGATGGTCAAACGGCAGTTGCGAAAATGCCTTGCCCACCTCGGCGTCGCCAGTGACTACGGCCATTTCGCTGGTGGCGAAGTAGCGCGTCACCGCCTGTTGCAGCGCCTGCGAAAAGCGCGGCGTGAATTCCGAAGGCTTGAGCATTACGCGGTTGCCTGCCGCCAGCGCACCTAGCGCGGGTGACAAGGCGAGCTGCAGCGGGTAGTTCCACGGCGAGATGACGCCGACCACGCCCAACGGCTGGCGCACGAGGCGGTTGCGCGCAGGCCAGAACGGCCAGGTGGTGCCGATGCGGCGCGGGCGCATCCAGCCTGCGAGGCGCTTTTGCGTGTGGCGGATTTCAGCCAGCATGACCATGATTTCGGCCAGCCGCGTTTCGTGTGCGCTGCGGTTGCCAAAGTCTTCGGAGATGGCGCGGATGAAGCTGTCGGTGTTCTGTTCGAGCAGGCGGTACAGGCGATCGAGCCGGTCACGCCGCACGTCGAGGCTGGGCATGGGATCGGTCTGGTGCGCATCGCGCTGTTCCTGCAACAGCGACTGCAGATGCGGGGCTGTATCCTGGCGGGAATCGGCGGGGGGAATGTAGGGCGTATCAGGCATGGTGTAGGCGCAGTTCCGGGCAGTGGGGAACAGTGTAGCAACAAGCGAACGGATGTGCTGTGACAGTTTTATACCGTCAGCCACGCACAACCCTCTTTGGCACAGGCCACAGCCAGCTCATCAGGCTGCCGCGCCAGGGCCGCAGCCAGCGATTGCGCCGCCAATTCGGGGCGGTTGTTTTGCAGGCTCAGGTGCGCGGCCACCACATGGCCCAAAGCGCCATGCTGCAGCGTGGCCAGCAGTTCGGCGGCGGCACCGTTACTCAAGTGCCCTTCCTGGCCTGCGACGCGGCGTTTGAGAAAGGCCGGGTAGGTGGAGGCGGCCAGCATGTCGGGGTCGTGGTTCGACTCGAGCACCAGGGCGTGGCAGTGCTGCAAATGGCGGATGACATGCGGCGTGGCGTGCCCCAGGTCGGTGGCAATACCCAACACGCGGTCGCCATCGGTGCAGCGCAGTTGCAGCGGCTCGCGCGCATCGTGCGGCACCGTGAACGGCTGCAACTGCATGCCTGCCACATCCAGCACGTCACCATCGCGCACAGGCTGGTACAGACCATTCCAGTCGGGCTGGCCCAGTGCCATGTAGGTGCCGCGGCTCATTAGTGCGGGGATGCGGTAGCGCAGCACCAGTTGCTCGGCACAGCCGATGTGGTCGTCGTGCTCGTGGGTGATGAAGACTGCCTGCAGTTGATCGGGCTCCACGCCCGCCTGTTGCAGGCGCGCCGTGAGGCGGCGCAGCGGCATGCCGCAATCCACCAGCAGGTAGCGGTGGCGCACGCCGTCAAAAGACGCGATCAGGGTGGCGTTGCCGGTGCTGCCGCTGCCCAGGTTCTTGAAGCGCAGACTCATGGAATGTAAACGCCCGGCGCGGGCCGGGCGTGAGACGAAAGGCCGGGCGCAATCAAACCTGGCGCAGATCGTCGGCCAGCACCTTGAGGATGCGGGCGCTGTCATCGACGTTGGCCGCTTGGCCGTTTTCGGTGAGCACGCGCACCACGCTGGCACCGCCCTGGTTCTGGATACTGACGCGGTAGCGCACGGTCTTGACTTCGGGCGCTTTGCGGAACAGGCGGCCGAGCCAGCCGGTGGACTCTTTCTTCTCGGGCACGAACGGCACATAGCGCACGTAGTAGGTGCCGGCGGCGCGGTCGCGGTCTTCCACCGTAAAGCCGGTGCGATCCAGCGACAGGCCGACGCGGCGCCAGGCGCGGTCAAAATCGTCGGGCATGGTGAGCGTTTGCGCGGCTTCGTTGTATTGCACCGAGGCCTTGGCCTGGGCCTGCGCGGCCTGGCCTGCGGCGCGGTCTTGCTGCACCAAGGCATCGGCACGGTCTTTGGAAACGCCCAGCGCAATCATCATGCGGCGCAGAAATTCATCTTCCAGCGCAGGGTCGTTGGCGCGCGGCTGCCAGCTGGTGGTGGATTGGTCGCGGTTGGTGTAGATTTCTTCCATGCCACGCTGGCTGACGAAAATGTCGGTGCCGCCGCTGGCATTGGCTTCAAGCCGGGTGCGGAAGCGGTCGAGCTGGCCGGTGGAATAGAGCGAATCAAGCGCACGGCCCAAGGCAGCGCGGATCGGGTCGAGCGGGATGTTGGCGCGGTTTTCGGCCCAGTCGGTTTCCATCACGCCCACGCGCTTGTCTTCAACGGCCAGCACAAAACCGTTGTCTTCCCAGAAGGATTTGACAGGCTCCCACAACTGGGTGGGCGTGCGCTGCACCACCAGCCAACGCTGGTTGCCATCGCGTTTGATCTGTACGTCGCCCACCGAGGTGACTGAGGCGGGGTTGCCCTTGTCGCTGGTGGCTTGCTGTGCCTTGTCGTAGTCGACCGCACTCGCGCTGCCGGGCACGGCGTAGCGGCCATCATTGCTCAGGCGCATCAGGTCAGGTGGCACTTCCAGCGGGTTGCCGGCGCGGGCCGAGCGATAGTCGATACCGCCGGAGCCGGTTGTAGAGCAGGCAGCCAGCACCAGGGACAGGCCAATGGCAGAAGTTTTGTGCAAAAAATTCATGGCAAAGATGCAAAGGTGGATGAATCGTGCAAGACGGGAACCCTGCGGGGGAAGATCATAGCAAGCCCGCCGATTGCAAGGCGTTTTCTACAACAGTGTGCCAGGGCTTGCTCAATTCGGTAAGCGGAAGCCGCAGTGTGCCACCGCACAGGCCCATGTGCTGCATGGCCCATTTAACGGGAATCGGGTTGGCCTCGACAAACAGGGCCTTGTGCACAGGCAGCAGTTGGTGCTGGATGCGCATGGCTTCGTCGCGTTGCCCGGCCATGGCGGCTTTGCACAGTTCGTGCATCAGGCGTGGCGCCACGTTGGCGGTGACGCTGATATTGCCCTGGCCGCCACACAGCATGAGTGCCACAGCGGTGGGATCATCGCCTGAAAGCACCGAGAACCCTTCGGGCGCTTCACGGATCAGCCATTGTGCTTTGGCGATATCGCCGCTGGCCTCTTTGACGGCCACAATGCCCGGGATGTGCGCCAGACGCAGGATGGTGTCCACTTCCATATTGGCCACCGTGCGCCCCGGCACGTTGTACAGCACCATGGGCAGGTCGGGCACCGCCTCGGCAATGGCCTTGAAATGCTGGTACATGCCCTCTTGCGTGGGTTTGTTGTAGTAGGGCACGACCTGCAACTGGCTGCTGGCACCCACGCTTTTGGCAAACTTTGCGAAGTTGATGGCCTCGGCCGTATTGTTGGAACCGCAGCCCGCCATGACCGGAACGCGCCCCGCCGCGTGCTTGACTGCCGCCTGGATGATGTCGCAGTTTTCTTGCGTGGTAACAGTGGGCGATTCGCCGGTGGTACCCACCACGCCGATGCAGTCGGTGCCTTGCCCGATATGCCAGTCGATCAGCTTGTGCAGACCGGGGTAGTCGATAGAGCCATCAGGAAGGAAGGGGGTTGCCAGGGCAACAATGCTGCCGGAAATGGGACGCATGGGACACTCACATCAACAATGGGCCAAAAGCCCGCCAATATCCGGCCATTGTACGGTGTGGCAGTCTGGTATTTGTGATGTTTTTACCAGTTTTGTAGCTGCGGTTATTTGCGGCGCGCGGTGTTCTTGAGTGCGTCGCGCTGCCTGCGCAGACGCTCTTCCTTGATGGCGTCCATTTTTTCCATTTCCTTGCGTTTGGTGTAGCCGCTGGCATCGGCAAAGGCCCACCATGCGGCAGCCAGTGCAAACGGTGCCAGCACGATGAACCAGCTCCAGTTGGCCACAGGGCCGAATTCAAGGAGTTTCATGGCAAGAAAGACAAGACCCAAACCCAGCAGGTACATGGCGGCTCCGGTAGGACTGTGTGGATAAGCAATGCCGCATTCTATGCAGCATTGCGCAAATTGTGTGCCCGTTGAACGGGATGCAGGCATTATCTGGTACGGGCCCGCTTTATGCCTGCAAGCGCTTGGCAAAACCATGAAAAAAGCCCGCCAGGCAGAACCGGGCGGGCTTTTTTGCTGAGTCTTCCGAGTGGATTATTTCAGCTCATACACATCTACACGGCGGTCTTCGGCTAGGCTGCCGGTGTTGCCATCGGTTTCTGCGGGCTTGATCAGTTCCAGATTGCCCTCTGCAATGCCTTCAGCCAGCAGGAAGGCCTCCACGGCTTTGGCGCGGTTCTTCGACAACTCGGCGTTCAGCGCAGCGTCGCCACGTGGGTCGTTGTAGCCGCTGATGCCCAGCTTGGCGCCGTCCTTGGCTTTCTGGATCAACTCTGCTGCCAGTGTTTTTGCTGTAGCAGTGTCGAAATCGGTCTTGCCGGTACCGAAGTACACCGACATCACGCCGTTTTCGTATTTCACGCTGCCTGCGTCGGCATCAACGCTTGCCGATGCAGGTTTGCTGGCAGCTGCTGCAGGCTCACTGGCCGCCGGTACCGGAGCAGGCGTGGGCACCGGCGCGTTGTAGTTCTTGCCTGTGCACATGGACACGACGAGCGCCGTGCCAATGGCGGCAATGATGGGCCATAGCCACGACATGCCATTAGAAGGCACGGCAGCCTTGACCACGTCTTCAGCCGCATCGCCCAGGCTGTCGGCGGCTTTGCCCAGCGTGGCACCAATAGCGCCCAGACCCAGGCCGTTGAGGAAGTCGCCGTCGAGCAGTTTGGCCAGGAAGCTTTTCTGGTCAGACAGCAGGCTGACGAATTGGGGCTGGGTCAGGTTCTGGTCCTGTACCTGTTTGCGCAGGGTGCCCAGCAACAGGGGCAGGCCGGCGGCCAGCAGATTGCCTGCGCTGTTGGACGACATGCCGGTCTTGTTGGCCAGCAGGTTGCTGAGCCAGTTGCTGTCGCCAAACACGTTCGACAGCAGGCCACGGCCCAGGTCGAGCAGCGAAGAGTCAACAGTGGTGGTGCTGGCCAGGTTGCTGTCAATGCGCGGGCCGGTGACCAGGTTGAACAGGTCGGTCATTTTGTTGGAGTCGCCCGTATTCTTGAGCAGGCCGCCAAGCAATGCAGGCAGGGCCAGCGAAACAGCGCGCGAAGCCACAGAGGGCGATTCGCTGAGTTGGTCGGTAAGGTAGCGCGTGAGCGTTTGGCCAACTTTTTCTTGCAACAGGTTTGTCAGATCGAGTGACATGAGAGTTCTCCCTTGATAGCGGAACACATGGAATCATCCGGCACCATGGGAACTTCAATGCCGGTCTACTTTCTTGTTGTCATTCCCTGCACAGCCAAACGGAAATGTGCAACCAGCTTGCCACGTGCACAACCGCGTCGGCCGTATGGAAAGCCCATCAAGCATAGCGCGCAACAAAAACAGAATTGTTTCAAAATGAATAAAGGTGACATGCGCCATGCAGGGCAAAAACCGGATGAAAACTGACTTTTTTCTGTCTCTGTTCCCTGTCTTGAATGGGTGTGTCGCGCTTTGCCCCACAATCCAGAGGCGCTTGTTTGGCGAAATGGGCAGTAACAAATGGATAGAAAATTGACGGGGCCTGCGGCCTGTGTGATGGTTTTAGGCTGCACCAGCAGCGCCGGCAAGAGCTGGCTGACCACGGCTTTGTGTCGCTGGTATGCGCGGCAGGGCTACAAGGTGGCGCCGTTCAAGGCGCAGAACATGAGCAATAACGCCCGCGTGGTGGGGATGCCAGCCCCCATGCTTCCTGTTTCTCATGGTGCGCTGCCCCCCGAGGGGGCGCTCGCCGCCTTGGGGCGGCCCGGCAGCGGCGATGTGACAGCCCCCACGCTTCCTGCTTCGCATGGTGCGCTGCCCCCCGAGGGGGCGCTTGCCGCCTTGGGGCGGCCCGGCGGCGGCTCGATGGGCGAAATCGGTGCGGCGCAGTATTTTCAGGCGCTGGCTGCCTGTGCTACGCCCGATGTGCGCATGAACCCGCTGCTGCTCAAACCCGAAAGCGATACGCACAGCCAGGTGGTGTTGCTCGGGCAAGTCAACCAGGCACTGGGCACCATGCCGTGGCGCGGGCGCAGCCAGCATGTGTGGCCGGTGCTGGCGCAGGCGCTGGATGCGCTGCGTGCCGAAAACGATGTGGTGGTGATTGAAGGCGCTGGTTCGCCTGCCGAAATCAACCTCACCGACAGCGATGTGGTCAACATGCGCGTGGCGCGGCATGCCGGGGCTGCCTGCGTGCTGGTGGCCGATATCGACCGGGGCGGCGCGTTTGCCCATCTGTACGGCACCTGGGCGTTGCTGTCGGAGACTGACCGTGCCCTGTTGCGCGGCTTTGTGGTCAACAAGTTCCGGGGCGATGCTAGTCTGCTGCCGCCTGCGCCTGAGCGCTTGCAGGAACTGACCGGCCTGCCCACGCTGGCGGTGGTGCCCTGGGTGCAGCAACATGGCCTGCCTGAAGAAGACGGTGTGTTTGATGCGGGTGGCACGATGGCAGACAAGGACGAAAGCGCCATCACGGTCGCCGTAGTGGCCTGGCCGCGCATCAGCAATCTGGATGAATTTCAGCCACTTAAAGCCATGCCAGGCGTGCAACTGCAATGGGTGCGGTCTGCCGACCAGTTGCAGGGCTTGCGTGCGCAAGACTGGATCATCCTGCCCGGCAGCAAAGCCACGGCGAGCGATTTGCACTGGCTGCGCCAGCAGGGGCTGGATGCCCCCATATGCCGCCATGCGGCAAGGGGCGGGCGGGTGTTGGGTGTGCGTGGCGGCCTGCAGATGCTGGGCGAGGCGGTCATTGATATCGACAGCCTCGAATCCACCGATGCCTGCATGGCCAATGCACCCGGTCTGGGCCTGTTGCCGCTGGTCACGGTCTTGCGCGATGGCAAGACGGTGCGGCAGGTACACGCCTGCTTTAAGGGCGACGTGGCAGGCGCTTGGTCAACACTGGCGGGTGTGTTGGTGCAGGGCTACGAAATCCACCGGGGGCAAACGCAGGCACACCCGGCCATGCTGCGCGCCGGGCATGTGGCGCAGGTAGTATTGGCTGACGAGCAAGGCCAGCCGCTGGGCTGGATCAATGGCGCTGCCGTGGCAGCCAACCCGCACACGGGCAATGTGCTGGGCCTGTACCTGCACGGCCTGTTTGAAAATGCTGCCGTGTTGCAGGCTCTGTTTGGGGCGAAGGCTTCCGATCTGGATGCCGCCTTTGACCGCATGGCCGATGTGGTGGAGCAGCACTTTGGCGCGAATGCTTTGCAGGCCTTGTTGCAACCCTTGCAATAACGTCACTGCAGAGCGGGTTGAGCCATATTGCGCATAATCGTTGTCCCTTCCTTTGAGAGGCTGTTTGCAAAATGCTTACGGCGCGTTTATTCCCGGAGTCGGGCGGTCTGCGGCGTTGCAAAACTTGCCAATAGAACCGGCTATTGGCTGCGTTTCGCGCCTTGCAGCCCATCCCGATCCGGGACAATCGCTTCCCGTAACTATTTTGCAAACAGCCTCCAAGAACTTGCGCAGTGCCATCTTCTTCCTCCCCTTCTTCTCGTCAATCTGACTCTTCCAGCACTGAAGCCCCGGCTTCGTCGTACCTGGGGCACCTGATCCGCATCCGCGGTGCGCGGCAGAACAACCTGCGCAACCTCGATCTGGACATCCGCACCGGCGAGTTGACGGTGGTGACCGGCCCCAGCGGCTCGGGCAAATCCAGCCTGGTGTTTGACACGCTCTACGCCGAAGGCCAGCGCCGCTACGTCGAAACCTTTAGCGCCTATGCACGCCAGTTCCTCGATCGCATGGACAAGCCCGCGGTGGACAAGGTCGAAGGCGTGCCACCCGCGATTGCCATCGACCAGACGAATCCGGTGCGCACTTCGCGCTCCACCGTGGGCACGATGACAGAGCTGAACGACCACCTCAAGCTGTTCTTTGCGCGTTTTGCCAAATTGTTTGACCGTCAGACCGCATTGCCGGTGCGGCAGGACAACCCGGACTCGATCTATGCCGATGTGCAAAGGCGTGTGGCCGCGGCGGTAGAGGAGCCAAGGCTGGTCGTCACCTTTCCTGCCGAACTGCCCGCGAAAATTTCGCCCGAAGAGCAGGAGCAATGGCTGTCGGCAGCGGGCTTTACCCGCGTGCAGGAAGTGGAAGATGCCGAAGGCGGGCGCAAGCGCCTGTGGGTGGTGGCTGACCGCTTCCGCATCGGCAACGCCGAGCGCAGCCGCGTGATCGAGGCGCTGGAGGTGGCGATCAAACACGGCGGCGGCCAGTTGCGTGTCTATGCTTTGCCGCAGGATGAAGGCGGCGAGGCGCAACGCTGGAAATATTCGGTGCATCTGGATTGCCCCGAAAGCGGCCTGTCGTACAGCGCGCCCATTGCGTCGATGTTCTCGTTCAACTCGGCGGTGGGCGCGTGCGAAGCCTGCCGCGGTTTTGGCCGCGTGATCGGCGTGGATTGGGGACTGGTCATTCCCGATGAAAAACTCACCTTGCGCCAGGGCGCGATCAAGGTATTCCAGACCCCGGCTTGGGCCGAAAACCAGGACGACCTGATGCGCCATGCCGAGACGGCAGGCATTCCGCGCGACACACCGTGGAACAAGCTCAGCGCTGAACAGCGCGAGTGGGTGATGGCAGGGGCGCCCGATTTCAAGGAACGCAACTGGAACCGCCAGTGGTATGGGGTGGAGCGTTTTTTCAAATACCTGGAAAGCAAGGCCTACAAGATGCACATCCGCGTGCTCTTGTCGAAATACCGCAGCTACACCGAGTGCCCCACCTGCCGTGGCGCGCGCCTCAAGACCGAAAGCCTGCTGTGGCGCGTAGGCGGCAAGGCTGATGCGGATGCGGTGCTTGATCCCGGTTTGCGTTTCATGCCTGCAGATGTGGGCTGGTCACGCGAACAGTTGGAAGCCTTACCGGGCCTGTGCCTGCACGACCTGATGCTGTTGCCAATAGACAAGCTGCGGTTGTTTTTTGAACGGCTGGATACCGAAAATACCGGACGCAGAGAACGCAAAGATGCCTCAGAAAAACCTCCAATAAAAGATTTTTCTTCTGCGACTTCTGCGCAGCTTTTGCGCCCTCTGCGTTCTGACCCCGATCCCGGATTCGATCCTGCTACCGCGCCTGATTCAGCCGACGCCCAGGCGCAAAAACTGCTGTTTGAAGAAATCAACACCCGCCTGCGCTACCTGTGCGATGTGGGCATTGGCTACCTCACACTCGACCGGCAAAGCCGCACCTTGAGCGGCGGCGAAGTGCAACGCATCAATCTCACCACGGCGCTGGGCACATCACTCGTCAACACCCTGTTTGTGCTCGATGAACCCAGCATCGGCCTGCACCCGCGCGATATGCACCGCATCACCGAAGCCATGCTGCGCCTGCGCGATGCGGGCAACACGCTGGTGGTGGTGGAGCACGACCCGGCCGTGATGTGGGCGGCCGACCGCATGATCGATATGGGCCCTGGGCCGGGCGAACGCGGCGGGCAGATCGTGTTTGACGGCAGCACCGAGGCGCTGAAAAAAACCGATACCCTTACCGGCCAGTACCTCAGCGGCCGCAAACAAGTCATCGACCCGCAACGCTGGCAGCCCAGGCCGGTGTCGCCGAACACGCCCAAGTTGCTGCTCGAAGGCGTGCAGGCGCACAACCTGCAAAACATCGATGTGGAAATTCCCCTGCAACGGCTGGTGTGCATCACCGGCGTGAGCGGTTCGGGTAAATCCACGCTGGTGCAAGACGTGCTGGCGCCCGCGCTGCTGCGCCAGTTCGGCAAGGCGACCGAAGCGCCCGGCGCGCACGGGCGGCTGCTGGGCGCAGACCATCTGGCCGATGTGGTGTTTGTCGACCAGTCACCCATTGGCAAAACGGCGCGCTCCAACCCGGCCAGTTATGTCGGTGCGTGGGACGCGATCCGCACCCTGTTTGCCACTGCACCGCTCGCGCGTGAGCGCGGTTACACCACCAGCAAATTCAGCTTCAACAGCGGCGACGGGCGCTGCCCGACTTGCGGTGGCAGCGGCTTTGAGCACGTGGAGATGCAGTTTTTGAGCGATGTGTACCTGCGCTGCCCCGACTGCAATGGCAAGCGCTACCGGCCTGAAGTGCTGGAGGTGACGATCGAGCGCCCCGCTCTAAAACACTACACCGTTCGCCCTGAGCCTGTCGAAGGGCAGGATACAGCAGGGCTTCAGGATGCCAGTCAGCTCGAACGGTATCGAAAGATTCGTCAGTACAACGTGGCCGATGTGCTGGATCTGACCGTGCATGAAGCGACCTTGGTTTTTGCCAATGACCGTGAGGTGCAACGCGTACTCAAGCCCATCGTTGATGTGGGGCTGGATTACGTCAAGCTCGGCCAGCCCGTGCCGACTTTGAGCGGTGGCGAGGCGCAGCGCCTGAAGCTGGCTGGTTTTCTTGCGCAAGCTTCGCAACAAGCAGCCAAAAGCCGCCAGCGCATAGCTAGCAAAGGCACGCTGTTCCTGTTTGACGAACCCACCACCGGTCTGCACTTTGACGACATTGCCAAGCTGATGCAGGCGTTCCGCCAACTGCTTGATGCCGGACATTCGCTGGTGGTAATCGAACACAACCTCGACGTGATCCGCGCCAGCGACTGGATCATTGACCTGGGGCCGGAGGGCGGCGAAGGCGGTGGCCGCATAGTGGCACAAGGCACACCCGATGCGGTGCGCCAGCACCCCGAAAGCCACACCGGCGCGGCGCTGCGCGATTACGACCTGGCGATGGGTTTTGTGGAGGCCGCTGAAACAGAACACAGAGGCACAGAAGCACAGAGAAATGCGTCCGGTAGGCTGGGGCATGACTCGGCCTACAGTCGTGGCGCAAGCCAGACACTGGTGGTGCAAGAGCCACGCCAGCCGTGGAATACAACGGCACCCGTATCTCCCCCTCTCCCTCCGGGAGAGGGAAGGGGTGAGGGCGCAACAACGGTGGATCAGGCAAAGAGCCAAGGTAGCTCCCAGCCCCTCACCCCCACCCTCTCCCCAGAGGGGCGAGGGAGTAAATCCCTTGCCGATGGTCACACCCGTGCCAATGGCAGCGCCAGCAACGCCATCGATGTCCGCAACGCCCATGAGCACAACCTCAAAAATTTGAGTGTCAACATCCCGCGCGGCAAGTTCAATGTCATCACGGGCGTCAGCGGTTCGGGCAAATCGACGCTGGCGTTTGACATCATTTTCAACGAGGGCCAGCGCCGCTACCTCGAAAGCCTCAACGCCTATGCGCGCAGCCTGGTGCAACCCGCAGGCCGCCCTGATGTAGATGCCGTCTATGGCATTCCGCCCACGGTAGCGATCGAGCAGCGCCTGAGCCGGGGCGGGCGCAAATCCACCGTGGGCACCACCACCGAGGTCTGGCACTTTTTGCGCCTGCTTTACGTCAAGCTCGGCGTGCAGCATTGCGTGCACGACAACACTCCTGTGCAGCCGCAAACGGCCGACCGTATCGTGGCGCAGATCATGGCGCAGCACAGGGGCGGGCATATCGGGCTGCTTGCGCCATTGGTCAGCGGCCGCAAGGGCGTGTATACCGAACTGGCCCACTGGGCGCGGCCGCGTGGGTTTACGCATCTGCGCGTGGATGGCGAGTTTTTGCCGACCACCGGCTTTCCGCGCATCGACCGTTTCAAGGAGCACCATATCGAGTTGCCGGTACTGAGCCTGGATGTGACAGCAGCCAACGAAGCGAAGCTGCGCGACGGCGTGCGTTCGGCTTTGCAATATGGTCGGGGTGTATTGCAGGTACACAGCCAGTTGCAGGGCTTGGCGCATGCGATGGAGCAAGGCGCATCCACCGCGCAGATCGGCACGGTGCAGGTCTATTCCACCCTGCGCGCCTGCCCGGTGTGCAGCACCAGCTATGCGGAACTTGATCCGCGCCTGTTCAGCTACAACAGCAAGCAGGGCTGGTGCCCCGATTGCGTGGGCACGGGCGTGCAGTTGACGCGCGAGCAACGCCGGGCGCTGGACGATTCGGTGCTTGAGCGCGATGCCAGTGGCCGCGAGAAAACCTTTGCCGAGCCAGAAGTAGAAGACGTGGGCGAACGGCCATGCCCCACCTGCCACGGTACGCGGCTCAATGCCATCGCGCGGCATGTGCTGCTCTACGGCGCTCCTCCCCCCTCTGGGGGGAGGTTGGGAGGGGGGCTGTGCCCGGTGGATGAAGATTCGCCCGCCCCTCACCCCACCCTCTCCCCAGAGGGGAGAGGGGGTAGCAACTGTGCTGCTCAAGTCAGCGAAGCAGCAAGCGAAGTCAGCAGCTTGGGTTTGAAGCCCGCCGATATGGCCTTTGTCGAAACCGGAAAAGAGAAGCCCGATTCACTCCCCTCTCCCCTTGCGGGAGAGGGGCGGGGGGAGAGGGAGCGGAGTCATGGCAAGCGCGGTGCTGGAAAAGAAACGTTGCAACCCCCTCTCCCGCTGGCGGGAGAGGGCTGGGGTGAGGGCTGTCAAGGCATCGCCATCACCCAACTCGCTGCCATGAGCGTGCAGGATTTGTCGCACTGGATCGACGGCCTGCAATTCACCGGGCGCGAGGCCGAGATCGCGCGCGACATCGTGCCCGAAATCAAAAGCCGCCTGGCGTTTTTGCAGCAGGTGGGGCTGGGCTACCTCACGCTCGATCGCGGTGCGCCCACGCTCAGCGGTGGCGAGGCGCAGCGCATCCGGCTTGCGGCGCAACTGGGCAGCAATCTGCAGGGCGTGTGCTATGTGCTCGATGAACCCACCATCGGCCTGCATCCGCGCGACAACCAGATCCTGATCGATGCGCTGCAAGACCTGAGCAACAAGGGCAACACCCTGTTGGTGGTGGAGCACGACGAAGATACCATCCGCCGCGCCGAGCATGTGATCGACATCGGCCCCGGCGCGGGCGTGCGGGGCGGCACGGTGGTGGCCGAAGGCACGGTGGCCGATATCGAGGCCGATGCAGCATCCGTTACCGGGCGCTATCTGCGCAATGCCATGCGGCACCCGCTGCGTGGCGAACGCCGCCCGGTTTTACTCCCTCTCCCTTTGGGAGAGGGCGGGGGTGAGGGCGCTGCAACCATGCTGCAGGCGGATTCAGTTGATGCTCCAGTCCCCCTCTCCCCAACCCTCTCCCGCGAGGGGAGAGGGAGCAAGACAGTGCGTGCCTCGGCCAAAGCGTCTGAAAAAAATCCTGCTGCCTCAGCAGCCGAAAGGCAGGCCAGCCCCGTGCTGACGGTGCATGGCGCCACCCTGCACAACCTGAAAAACCTCACCGTGCAAGTGCCGCTGCACCGATTGGTCGCTGTGACTGGCGTCAGCGGATCGGGCAAATCCACGCTGGCGCGCGACGTGCTGCTGGCCAATGTCGAGGCCATTGTTCTGCAACGCTCCACCAGAGCCGGGCGCGAGGCCGATGCCAAAGGCCAGCGCCCCGCGTGGAGCGGTTGCGCCAGCGTGACGGGCTACGAAGCCATCGACCGCGTGCTGGAAGTCGACCAGACGCCCATCGGCAAAACGCCGCGTTCGTGCCCGGCCACCTACATCGGCTTTTGGGATGCGATCCGCAAACTGTTTGCCGACACGCTGGAGGCGCGTGCGCGCGGCTTCGGGCCGGGGCGCTTCAGCTTCAACGTGGGCGAGGGGCGCTGCCCCGCGTGCGAAGGGCAGGGCATGCGCACGGTGGAGATGAGTTTTCTACCCGATGTGAAAGTGCCGTGCGAAGTCTGCCACGGCGCGCGCTTCAACCCGCAGACGCTGGCCGTGACCTGGCGCGGCAAGAACATTGGCGACGTGCTGCAGATGGAAGTGGACGAGGCGGTGGAATTCTTTGCCAGCATGCCAACCATCCGCCATCCGCTGCAACTGCTGAAGGATGTGGGTCTGGGTTACCTCACGCTGGGGCAGCCCTCACCCACCTTGAGCGGCGGCGAAGCGCAGCGTATCAAGCTGGTGACGGAACTGACCAAAGTGCGCGATGACGTGGGATATCGCCCCCTCGTCACTCCTTCGGGTGACGGTCCCCCCGAGGGGGACGCAGCCTTGCTTGGGAGCGGCCCTGCGCGTCGGCTGGCGCGCGGTCAGAAAACGCCGCACACGCTGTATGTGCTCGATGAACCCACCGTTGGCCTGCACATGAGCGATGTCGAAAAACTCATCAAGGTGCTGCACCGCCTGGTCGATGCCGGTCACAGCGTGATCGTGATCGAACACGACCTTGACGTGGTGGCAGAAGCCGACTGGGTGCTTGATTTGGGCCCCGAAGGCGGCGACGGTGGCGGCCAACTGGTGGTGGCGGGCACGCCCGAGCAGGTGGTGGCCAGTGGCAGCCATACCGGGCAGGCGCTGGTACCTGTTTTGAAGCGCAAAAGTTGAAAAACAATGGTAGATCTGCAAGCCGCAAACCACACCAACCGGGAGCTTGCATTGATGCTGGCCGGAACCAAGCCGCTGGCCTTTTTCTGCGATGAAATCAGCGTATTGCCTGATGAAATCATCATCCCGGAAGCAGAGTTTGCTCCCTATGTGCAGCAAGGGCGTTTTGTTCGCGCAGAAGCTGTTTTTGCAGACGAATTTCTACCCTCACTAGGGCGTGTGGCGCAAATCCAATATGTCTAGGGTCTTAGGAAGCAAACATGTGTCCACCACATGCTAACTTCTTGAGATGATT
>JAUNUE010000277.1 GCA_030538335.1 Allobrachymonas sp.
CACGCGGATCTGGTGCGTGCGGCCGGTGAGCAACTGGCAATGCACCCAGCAGGCGGGTGGTGGCGCCGTGCTGTTGCCCAGCAGGGTAAAGGTGGTGCTGGCAGGTTTGCCGCTGTGGCGCACCAGATCCACCACCGCCATGCGCAGGCGGTTGCGCACGTCGCGGCCTATGGCCTGCTCCACCTGCAGCGGCGTGTTTGGCGTTTGTCGCCAGTGCTTGTGCGCCAGTGCCCAGTAGTTGCGTTGCACTTCGCGTGCGGCAATCTGCTGCACCAGCGCGTCAAAAGCCGGGCGGGTGCGCGCCACCAGCATCAGGCCGCTGGTGTCTTTATCGAGCCGGTGCACAATGCCCGCGCGCGGCAGCAGGGCGGCATCGGCATAGCGGTGCAGCAGGGCGTTGAGCAGGGTGCCGCTCCAGTTGCCGGGGGCGGGGTGCACCACCAGCCCGGCAGGTTTGTTGACGATGATGAGGTGCGCATCTTCGTAGGCCACATCCAGTGCAATATCTTGCGGCACAAAGGCCATCGATTGCGCCGTGGCGCGCAGCAGCAGCTCCAGCCGGTCGCCAGCCACCAGCCGCGTGGCGGCTTTGGTGCAGACCTGGCCGTTGCGTTGCAACAAGCCATCGGCAATCAGGTGCTGCAAATGGCTGCGCGAAAATTCCTGCACCTGCTGCTGCGCCAGAAAACGGTCGAGCCGCACGCCGTGGCCATCGGCCTGTACCTGCAGGCTGCGCCATTCCTCTTGCGGCAAGCCTGTTTCTTCGGCATCAAAGTCGTGGGTAGTTTCTTCTTCGGATGCGGAGGGCTGCATGGGCAAGGATTCAGGCGCGGGGAAACAGGGATCGGGCAAGGGTTTGGGGGTCAAGGCCGCTGGCTATAATCTTTCGCATCTTTTTGCGCATTCAGGATTACCCATGCAAACACCCCGTGGTGCCGCTTCATTATCCGGCGTTTTCGCTGCCTTGCTGGCGGGTGCCGTCTTGGTGGCGGGCTGTTCGACCCAGCAGCGCACCGCACAGCAGCAAACGGCTGGCTGGAGCAACAACCGCCTCTACAGCGAAGCACGCGATGAGCGCAATTCGGGCAGTTACGACCGGGCGGTGGAGTTGTACAACGTGCTCGAAGGCCGCGCGGCGGGTACCACGCTGGCGCAGCAGGCGCAGCTTGAAAAAGCCTATGCCTACTACCAAAACGGCGATCCCGGCCCGGCGCTGGCTACGCTGGATCGTTTCATCCAGTTGAACCCGGCCAGCCCGGCGCTGGACTACGCCTACTATTTGAAAGGCGTGGTGCACTTCAGCGAAAGCTCCGGCGGCTGGCTGTCGTTCTTGACCAAGCAGGAAATTGCCGAGCGTGACCAGCGTGCGGCCAAGGCGTCTTTCGATGCCTTCAAGGAGCTGATCACGCGCTTTCCCGAGTCGCGCTACGCTTCGGATGCGCGCCGCCGCATGGTCTATATCGCCAATGCCATGTCGGAGTCGGAATTGGCCATTGCCACCTACTACTACAAGCAGGGCGCGTATGTGGCGGCCATCAACCGGGCGCAATCCACCGTGAGCAACTACGACGGCACGCCCTCACAAGAGAAGGCGCTGGCGATTCTGGCGCAGTCTTATGCGGCGCTGGGGCTGGACCAACCCCGTGACGACACCTTGCGCGTGCTCGAAACCAACTTCCCCGAAAGCCCCTACCTGAAGCAAAACTACAGCGGTAAGCCCAAGTCGTGGTGGCAGCTTTGGTAAATACGCAGAATCTGCAGCGCTCCCGTTCGTGCTGCGCTTGTAGAAGCGCATAAGCCACAAGCCTTGCGGGAAGAAAGCCGTCAATCCTGGCTATGGGAGGGAATGTCCGCCTCGTTCATGCGCGCGGCATTGAGGGCTTGAAGCTTCTGTTCAAAATCGGCCTGGTTGCCCAGCCGCTGCATCGGCGGCAGTGCGGCCAGCAGCCGTTGCCTGTAAGACATGCTGCGCAGGCGGCTGTCGCAAATCACCAGCACGCCGCAGTCGTTTTCGTGGCGAATCAAACGCCCGGCGCCCTGTTTGAGCGACACCGCTGCCTCGGGCAGGTGGT
>JAUNUE010000018.1 GCA_030538335.1 Allobrachymonas sp.
GTTGGGGTCGCGGCGGTTGAAGTAGCCGCTGAGCAGGCAGCGCCCGCTGTAGGCAATGCACAGCGCGCCGTGAACGAACACCTCCAACTCCATATCGGGGCATTCCTGGCGGATTTTTTCCACCTCATCCAGACTCAATTCACGCGACAGGATGATGCGCGCCACGCCCATCTTCTGCCAGAACTTGACCGCGGCGTAGTTCACCGTATTGGCCTGCACCGACAGGTGGATGGGCATTTCGGGCCACTGCTCGCGCACCATCATGATCAGGCCGGGGTCGGCCATGATGAGGGCATCGGGCTGCATGGCAATCACCGGCTCGATGTCGCGCATATAGGTGCGCACCTTGTCGTTGTGCGGCAGCAGGTTGCTGGTAACGAACAGCTTTTTGCCCCGTGCATGCGCTTCTTCAATGCCTTGCTGCAACTGCTCCAAACGGAACTCGTTGTTGCGCGCACGCAGGCTGTAGCGCGGCTGGCCCGCGTACACGGCATCAGCGCCGTAGTCGTAAGCGGCGCGCATTTTTTCAAGGCTGCCTGCGGGCAGCAGCAATTCAGGGGCATTCATGAGAGCGTTCAGTCAACGGCAAAACCCGCATTGTGCGGTTTTTTGAAAAAGGAGGCGATTGCGAAAGGTTTTGCCTTTGCCCGGTCGCACAATGCCGCAGCCGCATGCATCAGAATCGCTGAGCGGCTCCGACTTGCGCTGCTACACCTTCAACAACCAGTACAGCGCCAATCCCGAGAGCACGCTGACCGCCCCCACAAGCCGCACACCACCATCCGGCAGTTGCAGCACTTTTTCGAACACCTGGCGCCAGAGTTTGGGAGCCACCAATGGCATCAAGCCTTCAAACATCAGCATGAACGCTGCTGCCAGCCACAAGATCTGCTGGTTCATCACTCGGCCTTTTTTACGGGCGGTGGCTCCTGCACCTGGCTGCTGCCGCCCTGGCGCAGGTTCTGGAAGAGGGCATCGTTGGCGGGGTCTATGACCAGCACATCGTCCTTGCTGTCAAAGCTTTTGCGGTAGACCGACAGCGAGCGGTAAAAGTTCGCGAACTGCGGGTCTTTGGCATAGTCTTGCGCGTAGATGCGGGAGGCTTCGGCGTCCGCCTCACCACGGATTTGCTGGGCCTGCTGTCGGGCCTCAAGCAACAGTTGCTGGCGCTTTTCATCCTGTTTTGTTTTTACATCGGCCAGTTCTGCCGCATTGTCTGCGCGCAGGCGGGTGGCGTCGGCAGACAGCTCCTGCCGCATGCTGCTGAACAGTTTTTCGCCCTCCACCTGGTCGACATCGATGCGGTTGATGCGCAGCGCCACTATTTCAATTCCCCAGGGCTTGTCACCGCTTTGGGCAGCGGCCCGCAGTTGCGGCAACAGCTTGTCTTCCAGCGCCTTGCGCCCATCTGCCACAAGCCATTGGCGCAGCGCCTGTTGCGCGATTTCAGTCTTGAGGGCGGCGCGTACAACGTCGTTGATGCGGTCTTTGCCGGCATCGGTCTTGTCGCCCACATGCTGCAGATACGCCTGCGGATCAACGACGCGCCATTGCACGTACCAGCTTGCCAGTACCGGCTCTTGCAGGCTGGTGACAACGGGTTGGCTGCTGTTGTCGCCTGTGCTGGTGACGATGCGTTTTTCCAGAGTGCGCACATCTTCAAGCGGCCACGGCATTTTGATTTGCAGACCCGGCTGCGCAACGATGCGCTGCACCTGGCCCGACGCTTCGATGAAGGTGTGGTTACGCTCCTCCGCCACAAACAGGCTGGACGCCATCAGCCCCGTGAGCACCAGCAAGGCCAGCAACAATGCGAACATTCTTTGCATCATCTTTGCGCCTCCCGTCAATTGCGCGAACGCAGCGCGTCAGGATCGCGGCTGCGGGCGTCGCGCACCGTACCCTTGTCACCTGCCGCAGCCGATGCCGCTGATGCGGCCGATGCCACAGGCTTGGCTGCCTCACTGCCCGAAGCCGCTTGTTGCGCACCCGAGGCGGGAACCTGCGTGCCACTCGCGGCCTGCAGCGGCGGCAACTGGATGGTGTAGCCCGCACGGCCATCGACCACCACCTTACGCGTCTGGCTGAAGACCTGCTGCATGGTGTCGTTGTAGAGGCGGTCGCGCGTGGCCTGGGGCGCCTCTTTATAGGCAGGCAGCAAGGCCGCAAAGCGTGCGGATTCCTCTTGCGCCTCGGTCACGGTGGCTGCCTTGTACGCTTGCGCCTGGGCGCGCAACGCAGTGGCCTCTTGCTGCACCTGCGCTTCGAGTTGCGTACCTTGTTGCTGCACCTGCTGCATGGCTTGCTGGTGCTGCTGGCGCACCGTAGCCGCTTCGTTGAAAGCGGGCAACAAAGGATCAGGCGCGCGTACCGCATCCTTGCCCATCTTGATCGTACTCACATCAATTCCGGTTTTGGCCGCCTCCAGCCGTCCTTGCAGGCGTTGCTGCACCTGTTCGGCCAGAAGGGTGCCATCAGGCTGCATCAGCGCCGCCAGAGGCATGCCGCCCACCACTTCGCGCATGCTGGCGGCGCCCGCCAGGCGGATGAGCTGTTCGACATCGGCCCCCTGGGTTTCAAAGTAGGCACGCGGGTCGCGCAGGCGGTACTGCACCTGCAAACGTACGTCCACGGCACGGCCATCGGCGGTCAACATGGTGGCATTGCCCAGTCCGCTACCCACGGGTGGCGGCACCTCGCCGATGGTGATGGTGCCGCTTTCGGCAAAGGGCAGCAAGGCATGCTGGTCGATGGGAAATGGCAAGCCCCAATGCACGCCTGCACCGCGGATGCTGTGAAAGCGCCCCAGACGGGTAACCACAGCCTGCTGGCCCTCTTTCACCACAAACACGCCGCCCATGATCCACGCGGCCAATACCGCCAGCAAAACCATGACAGTGGTGCGCCCGATGTCGTGACCGGGCTTGCCCTGCCTGTCTTTGCCACCAAACCAGTTAGCCAATTACATCTCCCTTGTCTGCGCAATCGCACCGCAGCAAATGACTATACCAGCGAGTCGGCCTGCCCGGCAGGCGCAGGCGATGATGTTGATGATGCACGTGCGGCTTCGGCAATGGCATCGCGCAGCAGATCCAGCCCGGCTCCGTCACGGGCACTCAAATACAGGCGCGGCACCTGCTGGCCGTTGATGGCGTAGCTGTCGTGCACCTGCAGGGGCTGGCGTTCGGGCGGCAAGGCGTCAAGCTTGTTGAACACCAGCATCTGCGGAATCTCTTGCGCGCCGATTTCGCCCAGCACACGCTGCACCTCGCTGATCTGCTCCGGCCAGTGCGGACTGGAGGCATCGACCACATGCAGCAACAGATCGGCATCCACCGCCTCCTGCAAGGTCGCTTCAAACGCTTCGACCAAGCCGTGCGGCAGGTCGCGGATGAAGCCCACCGTGTCTGACAGCGAAACCGCCTGGCTGATTTGTGGCAGGTACAACTGGCGCGTGGTGGTATCGAGCGTGGCAAACAACTGGTCGGCCGCATAGGCGCGCGCCTTGACCAGCGCATTGAACAAGGTCGATTTGCCCGCGTTGGTATAGCCCACCAGCGACACCGAAAACGTGCCGGTGCGCTGCCGCCTGCGGCGCTGCGTGGCGCGCTGGCGCTTGACCTTGGCCAGTTGCGCACGGGTGCGCTTGATGGCATCGCCGATCATGCGGCGATCGAGTTCGATCTGCCGCTCGCCAGGACCGCCGCGGGTACCAATACCGCCCTGCTGGCGCTCCAGGTGGCTCCAACGGCGCACCAGCCGCGTGCTCAGGTACTGCAAGCGGGCCAGCTCCACCTGCAGCTTGCCCTCGTGGCTGCGCGCCCGCTGCGCAAAAATCTGCAGGATCAGCATGGTGCGGTCGTTGACCGGGCGGTCGAGAAAACGCTCCAGGTTGCGCTGCTGCGCCGGACTCAGGCTCTGGTCAAACAGCACCTCGGCCGCGCCATGGGCCTGCGCCAGCTCCTTGATCTCTTCAGCCTTGCCGCTGCCCACAAACAAGGCCGGGTCAGGCGCCTGGCGTTTGCACGTGATGCGCGCCACCGGCTCCAGCCCGGCTGTTTGTGCCAGCAGGCCGAGTTCTTCGAGCTCGCCGTCAAAGTGCGGCAAGCCCAAATCCACGCCCACCAGCACGACAGACGCATCATTGGCGACAGGGCTGGAGGACGCAGGTTCCGCGCCCGTGGGCGGTTTTACAGTGGCAGCGCCCAAGCTCAGGGTTTGGCCGCCTCGGCCGGTTCAGCAGCGCCATCACCTTGCAGCGAAAACTGCACCGGGCGCCCCGGAACGATGGTGGAAATGGCGTGCTTGTAAACCATTTGGGTAATGGTATTGCGCAGCAGCACCACGTACTGGTCGAACGACTCGATTTGCCCTTGCAGCTTGATGCCGTTGACCAGATAGATCGACACCGGCACATGCTCGCGCCGCAGGGTATTCAGGAAAGGATCTTGCAGCAATTGGCCTTTGTTGCTCACGATATTCTCCGTGTTGAAAAAGCTGTTCTGCGCGCAGATGGCCGCGGCAGACGCAGGCTCTTGTTGTGAAAGGATTAACACCTTAACACAGATGCCGTGATGGCATGCAACAACAGGTATTTTTGACGCCCCATGAAGAAGGAAGCATTTGCCCCAACAAGGCCGCCGATTTTGTACCAGCCTGAACCAGAACCAGGCCCAAAAGTACAAAGAATAAAAACCCAAGAGTAAAAGAGAAGTTGCAAGCGTTGCCTTGTTCATGCCACATAATGCACAAAACCATCCTTTGTTACAGGGCGCTTGTGCGCCTGCCCCGGGAGCCTGCCATGACGATGCCTGCACACCCCGCGCACCCCCACAACACCCGCCCCAATACAGCCTCTGCGAGCCGCATGGGCTGGCGGCGGGCGTTGCAGATCGCGTTCATCGCCAGCTTGGCGGCGGGCGATGCAGCGCTGGCGCTCAAACCGGTCAGCATCACACCGCAGGGCGAAGTGGCGCGCGTGCGTGAGTTTGTCGTCAAGTTTGACAAACCTGCCGTGACCGCAGGCAACCCCGGTGCGCCAGCCCCCTTTGCCTTGCAGTGCCAGGGTGGATCGGGCGCATCCATTCCGGCCCACAACAGCGCCTGGCGCAACGACAAGACCTGGGCCGCCAGTTTTGAAGACCACCTGCCGCCCGATGTGCGCTGCACCGCCACCAGCACGGCGGGTTTCAAGTCGCCGCAGGGCGAGGCGCTGCCTGCCACCACGGTGCAGTTCAAGACCGGTGCGCCTTTCATCCAGCATTTGATGCCGGGCGGCGGGCAAATTGAAGAAGACCAGATGTTTCTCGCGCGCTTCAATGGCAGTGTGGATACCGCCAGCGTGGCCGCCCATGCCGTATGCGAAATTGAGGGCCTGGGCGAGCGGGTGCCGGTGGAAGTTGTCACGGGCGACCCCCGCAACACCATCATCGAAAGCCGGGGCTACAAGAAAGAGGCTGAAAAAACGCCTGACCGTTTCGTGCTGCTGCGTTGCAAGCGCACCCTGCCACCCGAAGCCAAGGTGGTGTTGCGTCTGGGCGCGTACAAGGGCACCAGCGGCTCGGTCAACACCAACCCGCAATCGTGGGATTACCAGGTGCGCCCGCCCCTGCAAGCCAGCTTCAGTTGCGAACGGCCCAATGCCCAAGCGCCCTGCATGCCGATACGCCCGCTGACGGTGAGCTTCAGCGCCCCCATTCCCATGCAGTGGGCCAAGCAGGTGGTGTTGCAACACGGCAGCACGGCCATCAAACCGCAATTCACGCCTGAAGAAGAAAAGGCCGCCACCACTGAAATGGTGCGCTTCAGCGGCCTGTTGCCCGAGCAAGCGACCTTGCGTGTAGTAATGCCTGCCGGCTTGGTGGACGACGCCCAGCGCAAGCTCGACAACGCCAGCACCTTTCCGCTGGCGGTGCAAACCGGCCCGATGCCACCGCTGCTGAAATTTGCCGCCGCACCGTTTGGCGTGGTTGAGCGCTTTGCCGAAGGCCCCAACGGCCCTGCCCTGCTGCCGCTGACCGTGCGCAAGGTGGAGCCCGCGTTGAAGGTGCAGGCCCTTGCGCCTGCAGGCACGGTGCAGGATTTGAATCCCAAGACCGACGCCGAGATCATCCGCTGGTTCAAACGGGTGCAGGCCTTCGATGATGGTCTTATCTCACGCGAGAAGGCATGGGCCGAAGGCGTGCGCACGCTGCCCGCCCCCTTGCCCAAGCCCTTGAAAAAAGAGGAAGACGAAGAAATGGGCTGGCGCGTTCCCGACAAATATGTCGAAACGCGCATGGTGTCGTTGCTCAACGAAGAAAAATCTGCCACCCGCCTGCAACTGCCCGCCCCCGATGCGCAAGACCCGCGCCCGTTCGAGGTGATCGGCATGCCGTTGCAACCGGGCTTCCACGTGATCGAAGCGGCATCGCCCATCCTGGGGCAAAACCTGCTCGACACGCGGCACGTCAGCGAGCGCACCATGTACGTGCGCACCAGCGTGCTGGTCACCAACCTGGGCGTGCACTTCAAACGCGGGCGCACTGATTCCTTGGTGTGGGTCACGACACTCGACACCGGCAAGCCTGTGGCCGATGCGGCTGTGGCCATCAGCGACAAAGACGGCAAGCTGCTGGCCAGCGGCAAGACCGATGCCAACGGCCTGTGGCACCACCCGCAGCCGCTGCCCCGCGGCGAAGGGTATGACAACGCCCTGTTCGTAAGCGCCCGCCACACCGACGCCAAAGGCGTGACCGACATGGCGTTTGTCTGGAGCGACTGGAACCGCGGCATGGAGCCGTGGCGCTTCAATGCTTATGTCAACACATCTGACCAGCCCGACCACGTGGCGCACAGCGTGCTTGACCGCAGCCTGCTGCGTGCGGGCGAAACGGTGTCGATGAAGCACTTCTTCCGCGCCGAAACGCCCAAGGGCCTGGCCGCGGCCCAAAACCACCCGCACACCATGCGCCTGGTACACGCCGGTACCGACGAAAAAATCGAAATGCCGCTGACCTGGCGGCGCACCGCCACCGGCGGGCACGTGGCCGAGAACCAATGGGAAATTCCCAAAACCGCCAAGCTCGGCATGTACCGCATCGAACTGGTCGGCAAGAACCACAAGGGCGAAACCACCACCTACCAAAGCGGCAACCTGCGCGTGGAAGAGTTCCGCCTGCCCACCATGCGGGGCAGTATCACGCCGGTGGACAAGCCCCCGCTGGTCGCGCTCGATACGCTGCCGGTACAGGTGCAACTGGCCTACATCAACGGCGGCGCAGCCAGCGGCCTGCCGGTGCAGGTCTCGGCCAGCGCACGCAAAGGCTCGGCCTGGTTCAATGGTTTTGACGGCTTCAGTTTTACACGCACCCAACGCGAAAACTACAACGACAGCGATTACGAAGAAGAAACAAGCGATGAGGAAGAAGGCAGCCCCAACGGCGACAAGCTGCTGGCCGACCGTCTGCCGCTCACGCTCGACAAAGACGGCACCGGCACACTCACCATCGAAAAACTGCCCAAGCTGGAACAGCCGCTGGACGTGCTGCTGGAAGCCAGCTACAGCGATCCGAATGGCGAAATCCAGACCCTGCAAAGCCGCCAGCGCATCTGGCCGGCCGCTGTGGTGGCAGGCATCAAGGCCGAAGACTGGGTTTCGGTGCGCGACGTTTCGCGCATCCAGGCGCTGGCACTTGACGTGCAAGGCAAACCCAAAAGCGGCGTGAAGATGGAAGTGCGCGCCGTGCTGCACACCTCGGTGAGCAGCCGCAAGCGGCTGGTGGGCGGTTTTTACGCCTACGACAACCAGTCGAGCAGCAAGGACCTGGGCGTGGTTTGCAGCGGCAATACCGACAACCGCGGCCTGCTGCTGTGCAACGCCGACATCAAGGAACCCGGCGAAGTCGAGCTGGTAGCCAGCGTTGCCGATGAGGCCGGGCGCAAGGCCGAGGCCAGCACCAGCATCACCGTGGTGCGCGAAGAAGAGCTGTGGTGGGGCGGCAACAACAGCGACCGCATGGACGTGCTGCCCGAAAAACGCGACTACCAGCCGGGCGAAACTGCGCAACTGCAGGTACGCATGCCGTTCCGCCAGGCCACTGCCCTGCTCACGGTCGAGCGCGAAGGCGTCATCCACAGCGAGATCGTGCAACTCAGCGGGCAAGATCCCGTCATCTCGCTCAAGATCCAGGAAGACTGGGGTCCCAACGTCTACGTCAGTGTGCTGGCGTTGCGTGGCCGCGTGTACGACGTGCCGTGGTACAGCTTCTTCACCTGGGGCTTCAAATCACCCGTTACCTGGTGGCGCGCCTGGCGTGAATCGGGCAAGAACTACGCGCCGCCCACGGCCATGGTCGATTTGAGCAAACCCACGTTCCGCTTCGGAATGGCCCCGATCCGTGTAGGCGTGGAAGGCCGTGGCCTGAATATCAAGGTGCAGGCGGATCGCGAAAGCTACCAGGTGCGCCAGCAGGCCCAGGTCACGATCGAGGCCAAACTGCCCAACGGCCAGCCCGCCGCCAATGCCGAAGTGGCACTGGCCGCGGTTGACGAAGCCTTGCTCGAATTACGCGGCAACAGCAGTTGGGATTTGCTGCGCGCCATGTATGCCGACCGCGCCTGGGGCGTGGAAACGTCCACCGCGCAAATGGAAATTGTGGGCCGCCGCCACTACGGGCGCAAGGCCGTGCCTGCCGGGGGCGACGGTGGCCAGGGCAACCACACCCGCGAATTGCTCGACACCCTGCTGCTGTGGAACCCCAACGTGCAACTGGATGCGCAAGGCAAGGCCACCATCACGGTGCCACTCAACGATGCGCTCACCAGCTTCCGCATCGTGGCGGTGGGCAGCAGTGGACAAGACCTGTTCGGCACCGGCCACACCAATATCCGCACCACACAAGACCTGCAGATCATCAGCGGCCTGCCGCCGCTGGTGCGCGAGGGCGACCAATACCGCGCCCAGATCACATTGCGCAACACCACCAAAAAAGACATGCAGGTGCAGGTCACGCCCAAGGCCAGCGGCATCGAGCTGAAGCCGCAAACGGTGGCCATCCCTGCCGGTGGCGCGCACGAAATGGCCTGGGATGTGACTGCGCCGCCGCAACTGGCCTTTACACCCGACCAGAAAATCGATTGGGAAATTGCCGCGCAAGACACCGCAGGCAGCAACGCCAGTGACGCGCTCAAGTTCAGCCAGCGCATCGTGCCTGCCGTTCCGGTGACGGTGCAGCAGGCCACCTTGATGCAGGTGGACGGCAGCGGCAACCTCAACCTGGCTCCGCCACCGCAAAGCCTGCCGGTATTTGGCGCTACCGCCGCGCGCGGCGGCGTGAAGGTGTCGCTGCAGCCCACGCTGGCGGCGGGCCTGCCGGGCATCCGCGACTGGTTCCTCAACTACCCCTACTACTGCCTGGAGCAACGCGCCACCAAGGCCGTGGGCCTGCGCGACACTGCCATGTGGCAATCGATCATGGCCGAGCTGCCCAACTACCTGGATGCCGACGGCCTGGTCACGTACTTCCCGCCGCAAGAGGGCTACAACTCCCGCGGCAGCGACACACTCACAGCCTACCTGCTGGCCGTAACGCACGAAGCCACCACGCTCGACAAACGCTGGGCCTTGCCCGCAGCGCAACGCGACGCCATGCTCGCAGGCTTGACCAAGTTTGTGCAAGGCCGCATCGAGCGCAAGTTCTGGAGCCCCAAGCCCGACCGCGACGTGCGCAAGCTCACCGCCATCGAGGCATTGAGCCGCTACGGCAAGGCGCAACCCGCCATGCTCACCAGCATCGAAATCACGCCCAACCTCTGGCCCACGCACGCGGTGATCGACTGGTTCAACATTCTGCAGCGCATGCCCAATGCGCCAGATCGCGCCCAGCGGCTGGAAGAAGCCAACCAGATCCTGCGGTCGCGCCTGAGCGTGCAGGGCGTGCGCATGGCCTTCAGCAACGAGAAGGACGACTACTGGTGGTGGCTGATGCAAAACGGCGACGTCAACGCCGCCCGCCTGATCCTGGCCGTGCTCAACCAGCCGGATTGGCAAGGCGATATGGGCGCACTGGCCAGCGGCTTCATCGGCCGCCAGAAGAACGGTGCCTGGCACACCACCACCGCCAACCTGTGGGGCGGGCTGGCACTTGAAAAATTCTCGGCCAAGTTTGAAGCCACCCCGGTAGCCGGGCAGACCGTGCTGAAGCTGGGCAGCGCCAGCGAAACCATCGACTGGAGCCAGGTCAAACCGGCAGCCACCGCCAGCAGCGCACCCACAGGCCGCTTCTGGTTTGGCGCGCCACCGGCAGCAGGCATGCTCACCAACAACACGGCCATGTTGCCGTGGCAAAATGCACCCGGCGGCAAACCCGAAGCGTTGACCCTGCAACAACAAGGCAGTGGCAAACCTTGGGCCACCATCCAGGCACTGGCAGCGGTGCCGCTGGAGAAACCCTTGTCGGCAGGCTATACCATCAAGAAAACCATTACGCCGGTGCAAGAAGCCGTCAAGGGCAAAGTCACGCGGGGCGACGTCTGGCGCATCAAGCTGGAAATAACCGCCGACGCCGACATGACCTGGGTCGTGGTCAGCGACCCCGTGCCCGGCGGCGCGACCATCCTGGGCAGCGGCCTCGGGCGTGATTCGTCCATTGCCACCCAAGGCGAACAAGGCGGGGGCGGCGGCTGGCTGGCCTACGTCGAACGCGCCTTTGAAGCCTGGCGCGCCTACTACGAATACCTGCCCCAAGGCAAAACCACTATCGAATACACCGTGCGCCTGAACAACGCAGGCACCTTCGCCCTGCCCCCCACGCGGGTCGAAGCCCTGTACGCGCCCGAGATCTTTGGTGTTGCGCCCAACGACAAGGTTACTGTGCAGCTGCAAGCGCAATAAAGCAGCTTTAACCCACGAAAAACCGGGCAATTCCTTGCTACAATGTGCGGCTTGTTGGCTCGGTAGCTCAGTTGGTAGAGCAGCGGATTGAAAATCCGCGTGTCGGTGGTTCGATTCCGCCCCGAGCCACCACCCTGATGCAAGCCCGACTATTTGGTAGTTGGGCTTTTTTATGGATTTGCATCAGACACAGGTCAGCATGCCACACCTGACGATTCCAACGAATGCCCGTTTTATCGCGCAAGTGGCTTGGCCGGGTTTCCAACAACAATAGCCCCTTCGGGTACGCTTTTGGTCACCACAGCGCCCATTCCCACTACTGCGCCTTTTCCAATCACAACTGGTTTTGCTGGTGTGCCTTGCTTGATGATGGCACCAGCCCCAATATAGGCGTGGTCTTCGATGATCACGGCACCATTACAGCAGACTTTGGGTGCAAAAGTGACAAAGTCTCCAATGACACAATCGTGAGCCACATAAGAATAAATATTGCAATGAAAATAGCGCCCTATTTTTGCATTGGCTGTGATACATGAAAAAGGAGAAACAATAGCACCCGGGGCGATCGTATTTGCGGCTAAATTTGTCGAATTTTTTGCCCAGATATCTATCGGCTCACATCCGTTTTTTTCGTATTTGTCAGCAATTTTCTTTCGAAGCAAAGAGTCGGCGATGGCAATATTGAACTTCTTGCCTCCGTCCAGTGCCAAAAACGCTTCTTCTGCGATCACCGGAACACCATTGACCGGCCCTGAGGCTGCCACATCAACAAACCAGAGTTTTAAATCGGTATTTTTTCCAGACAGATGCGCCACATATTCCTGTAGAAGAGGCATGACTTCGCGCGCATAGCCGCCCGTTCCTACAAGACCGATGTGCTGGACGGATTCATTTTTTTTCATAAAGGTGACTTTCAAGTTCTGGAGGTGGAGTAGGCAGGCCCTTGAACCATTTGAAGACCAAGCCCACATCTGGCACAAAAACCAATATAGCGGTAACAACTATTATCTTGAAATAAAGAAAAACACTCTTGTTCCTGGAATACCACTGCTCCAATTGACCTTTATAAGGCGCAACGGTCTTGTAATAAAAGTCCATTTGATCGTCGACATTATGAAGTATTTCTTCTTCATTTCTGAATACCAACGACCCAATACCGCTTAGACCAGGTTGCACACTGGTTATTATTTTTTTGCTTGTTTCGTCATAGGCATCAAATCCTTTGCGAACCAAGGGCCGGGGGCCGACCACGCTCATGTCACCAATAAAAATATTGATCAATTGGGGCAGTTCATTTATTTTTGTTTTTCTCAGAAAGCGGCCGAAGGGAAGGATGCGGGGGTCATGCCGCACCGTCACGGTGCCAGGGCCTATGTTCGGGCTGTTTTTGAGCATGGTTGCAAACTTGTAGATGCCAAATTCCTTGCCGCCCAGACCAACTCTTTTTTGAATGAAAAATACCTCTCCCTCACCTGTGAGGCGCAGAATCAGCATTACTGGAAGCAGCAATGGAGAAAGAACGAGCAATGCCAGGCCAGAGAACAGGATGTCAAAAAAACGCTGCATTGATTACATCCTTGCGTCCAGGTATTTGCCGGTTTCCTTGTGTGCAAACGCTGGCAGCATATCAAAAAACAGCTTGACCACATCGTCTTTGCTCCAGGTTGCTCCGCTACGTAGTTGGGCAATGCGGCTTGCAAAAGCGTCTAGCTGGGTCTCGTCAAAAACGGCCTCGTTTTTGATCACGCCTATGCTGTCAAAACGGTTCAGGTCAAGGTCTTCCTTGTCGGTAAAGAATTCCTCAAAATCCTTTTCTCCGGTTGTGTCGCTTTTGAAAAAATAGCAGGGCCACTGCTTTTTCGCGATCAGCTCATCAGCGCGGCTACGGGCTTCATCTTCGGAGGCGCATTCATACGGCTCAAAGCCCAACTGGCGCAGATAGTGCACCGCAATTTCAGAAAAGGTGATCAGGTGCAGCTTTTCGCTCAGCTTGGGAAAGAAGATGTCACGATTCTCCCCCAGCAGGCACGACAGCAGGCACAGCTCACCTGATTCTTGTGGGGTGACGAAATAACGCCGCACATCGTTGGGCGCCGAAATGGGCTGGCGCTTGGCGAGACGCTGGTTGAAGCCATGCAGCAGCGACCCATCCGAGAATGCGACATTGGCGAAGCGCGCCATCGAAATGGTCTGCGTCAGGCTTTCGCGCATCAGGAACAATTCCATGATGCGTTTGCTGGCTCCCATCATGTTGACAGGGTTGGCGGCCTTGTCGGTGGAGACGCAAAAATACTTCTTTGCACCGCCATCACGCGCCATGCGCAGGGTGTTGACGGTGTTGAACACGTTCACATCGACCATGCGCATGAGTGTGTACGGGTCTTTTTCACTGCGCACATGCTTGAGTGCCGAAAGGTTCAACACGTAATCGTAAGGGCCTTCTGCCGCAAAAAACGCTTCAAACTCGCGGCTGCCACAGTCTATGGCGAAGGTTCCAAAGTCCCCAGTGCCATAGCCCATGCTGCTGCGAATGTCACGCACCAGCTCAACCATATTGTTTTCGCTGATATCCACCACGTGCAAGGCCAACGGGTTGCGTTTGAAAATTTCACGTGTCACTGCCTGGCCAATGGAGCCGGCACCGCCAATGACCAGAAAACGCGCGCCTTCCACAAGCCCCTTTAACTCATCCTTCAGGCGTGTGATGTCGGCCTCAAAAAGCGGTTCGCTGCGACCAATCAATTTCAATATATTCAAGGCAATCCTCTTGTATCTTTTGTGGTGGTTTGGGTTGGCTCAGAAATTAACGAACCTGCAAGTTTCAAACCTGCATCAACTTTTCTGGATTGTCGGGAACACTCGATGGAATGTTCACAACCCGTTGTTCCAGCCAGCGGGAGTTTTCAAGGCCATCGTGCTGACAATTCCGGAACATTTCCAGTTCGGTCATCAAACGCCAGATCGGGCGTGTCATCACACCCTGATCATTGGTATAGGCCAGAAACGCATCGCGCTCTGCCTTGTCATCCAGAACAATGGCATTGAGCCAGTTATTGGCCTTGCAGCCAGGCAGTACCGTGGCCATGCGTACATTCATACGCTGGAAGAAGGCGCTGTACTGCTCGGCAATCGCCTGCTTGATCTGCAGCATCCAGGGCAGGCGCTCCATCTGGGCGCAGCCCAAGGCAGCGTTCAGATTTGGCAGACGGTAGTTGTAGCCTATCTCGTCATGTACAAATTCAAAAGGGTGCGGAATCTTGGCAGTGGTGGTGATGTGCTTGGCGCGCTTGGCCAGTGTCTCGTCATTGGTGACAATCATGCCGCCGCCGCCCGTAGTAATGATCTTGTTGCCATTGAAGCTGAAGCTGCCAAATGCGCCAAACGTACCCGTGTGGCGACTGCCGACATAGCTGCCCAGCGATTCGGCTGCATCTTCCACCAATGCAATCCCCCATTCTGCACAGATCGCGGCAATTGCTTCAATGCGGCATGGCAACCCAAAAGTATGCATGGGCACACAGGCTGCAATGCGGCGCCCTGTGGTTTTGTTCCAAGCTTCTCCATTGCGGATTTCAGCATGGGTACGTAAAAAATTCTCCAGCGCATCCGGGCTCATGCCCATCGTGTCCTGGTCAACATCAACAAATACGGGATGGGCGCCGGTGTAACTCAAGGCGTTGCAGGTGGCGATGAATGTCAATGCCTGTGAGATGACTTCATCATTGCGTTTTACGCCAGCTAATTGCAGGGCAATGTGCAGTGCCGCCGTACCGTTGACCGTGGCAACGGCAAAACGCGCCCCAGTGAAGTCGGCAATCTGCTGTTCGAACTCGGTGACCTTGGCTCCTACTGAGGAAACAAAGTTGGAGTCAATGCAATCCACCAGGTATTGCCGCTCATTGCCATCAAAAACAGGACGGTGCAAGGGGATGAATCCGCTTTCTCCGTACATCGACCGGATGAAACTCACTGCCCATTCATATGGTTGATCAGATTTTTTCACGAAAATTTCTCTGGATTCAATATTGCAAACAAACAGACCTGGCTTGTGCGTGATAGAAGACCAAACGAGTCAGCGGCCGTTGGCCTGCTCGGCACAGACCTCTTCCAGCACAGTAGCCAGACGCGCCGAAAGCTGCTGGAAACCGTGGTTTTCTTCCACATACTTACGCCCGGCATGCCCCATGCGCTGACGTTCCTCTAAAGGCATGGAAGCAATTTTGAGGATGGCATCCGCCAATTGATCCGGCTTGCCAGGAGCAACCGTGAGACCAGCTTGTGCTTCATTAACCGGGTTATTTACGGCATTGGACGACATGATGATTGGTCGCTCCGCAGCCAAGTAATCGAATAGCTTATTCATGCTGATACCGTATCGATAGAGATTAGGTAAATCCAGGACTGCTATAACAAACGCATCCGCCTGCGTAGCCAACACAGGTATCTGGCTCTTGGGGACCGGAGCTTCGAAGCTCACATTGTTCAAGCCCATTTCGGCGGCCTGTGCCATCAATGATGGTTTGAGGGGGCCATCGCCAATCATGCGCAGGTAAATCTGCCGCCCCTCTTGCCGTTGCTGCACATACTTCATGGCTTGCAAGACATTGTCCAGACCATTGGCTTGACCATGCGCCCCAAAATACATCAGCGTAAATGCACTCGTGCCCTGCACTCGGGCAGATTCCATGCGTGGAAACAACGACAAGTCCACTCCGTTTGGCAGCCACACCACACGTTCTTTTGGAATACCCAAAGGCGTAATATATTCCCAGGCTCGTGGCAGAAGGACGATGATGCGCGCTGCGCGTCGATACAACCACAACTCCAGCTTGCGCAACACCCATGTCATAAGCGCCTTCTCTTTCAGACGCCCCATATCCACCAGTGTTTGTGGCCACAGGTCACGCACCTCAAATACAAAAGGCACCTTGAAGCGTCGGGCCAGAAAAACCGCAGTCACAGCAGCGAAAGGGTGCACGCTTGAGCCCATCACCACATCCGGACGTGGCAGATCCTGTGTCGTCCTTCTCAGGAACGCACGCCACGTATAGGCCAGCATGTTCAGCATGCGCCCGCCGTCATTGCCTTCATATTCAGGCGTGCGCACCCACAAGAACGGTATCCCGGCAATGCGTTCGAAGCGCAATGCTTCATCAGCCGCCAAACGCTGCCGCCCGCTGTTGAGCTCTACACTCGATGCAATGATGCTGGCCTGCCACCCATGGGGCTGCAAATATTCGGCCAGATGAAAGTGCCGGGTGCCGCCCGCTCCGCCAGGCTCTTGCGCATAGTGATTAAGAATCCAGACCTGCTTCATGGATGCAAATCACTTGCCAGACGTTCCACAATCCGCTTCGCCGCATCACCGTCACCATAGGGTTTGACGTCGCGCCCCACGCTGCCAAGCGCCGAAGCAATTGTCTGAGCCAGTTCAGTAGCATTCTCAGGCGATGCCAGCCTGTTCCAGCCTGCCTCCACCAGCTCCACCCATTCAGTTTCATCACGCAAGGTCACACACGGCACCTGGTAGAAAAAGGCCTCTTTTTGTACCCCGCCCGAGTCGGTAGCAATCAATGCTGCATATTTTTCCAGCTGCACCATATCGATGTAACCTACCGGATCAATCAGCATCACTTCACTGGACAAAGCATCCAGTTGGCCGGCTTGCTGCAACACCGCACGGGTCCGCGGATGCAAGGGCCAGACAACAGGAACAGTTTTCGCCGTTGCCCGCAAGGCGTCAACCACAGCGGCAAGGCGCTTGGGATGATCGGTGTTTTCCGCCCTATGGATGGTCGCAAGCACATATTGTCCGGGCTTCAGATCCAGTTTGCCAAGCAAGCCGCCCTGCTCGTTAACACGTGCGCCATGATGCAACGCCACATCAAACATGACATCACCCACTGCGACGATCTGTTCATCCTTGAACCCTTCACGCACGAGATGTGTGCCGGCAACCTCGGTAGGCGTAAACAACCAGCGTGAAATACGGTCTGTGAGACTACGGTTCACCTCCACAGGCATGTCCATAAAGAAACTGCGCAAAC
>JAUNUE010000019.1 GCA_030538335.1 Allobrachymonas sp.
CGCCAAAAAGCTTGCGCTTTCGGATTTCCTCTGCTTCGCCACTGAACTGGTTACATCAATCGTTAGACAGACACGCTTTTGGCGGTTGTGGGCAGCAGGGGTAGGGCGGAACCTGCAAAGCAGATTCCGCCGTATGAAAACATTCAACACCTGCCATGCGTTGGAATCGCCTGCGGCGGTTCCAACTTACTGAAAATCAGGAAAGACACGCGCCTTTTGCTCCATCACAAGCAGGTGCTGTTTCCCTGTCTACTGTTTGCAAAGTGGCCAGCAATTTTTCCGGCGGCACGGGCGCGCGTTGCAGCGACTGCGCCAGTGTGCGGGCATCTGCGGTGTTGGGCGTGCACAGCAGCTCCAGCGTCTGGCTGCACCAGGGTGAAACGGGTATCCAGTCGCCCATCCGGGCGCTCAGGCGTGAAAGCCCTGCTGGCAGGCCGATGGTGCGGGGCGCACGCTTGCCCGCCTGTTCGCGCAGGCTGGCTATAAAGGCGGCGAGCGTCAGTGGCGCGGGGCCGGCCAGTTCGATCACACCCCGGCGTTGTCCCGGACTTGGGCCTTGTGCCACCAGCCGGGCCACGGCGTCTGCCAGATCATGCGCCGCCAGTGGTTGCACCTGTGCTTCGATGGCGGGCTGTGGCAGCACCAGCACCGGCAGGCGCGACAAGGTGACGAACAGCTCTATACCGGCAGCGCCTTTGCCAAACACGATGCTGGGCCGCAAGATGGCGGCGTCGAGCACGCCCTGTGCATTCAGCCGCATCAGGTGCTGTTCGGTTGCCTTTTTGGTCTGTGCATACAGGGTGTTGCTGTCGGCAATGCCCAGTGCGGAAATCTGCACCACGCGCCGTATGCCCGCCTGCACACAGGCATCGAACAGGGCGCAAGGCGCATCGGTGTGGATGGCCTGCATCGGCTGGCGGCGGCTGTCGCGCAGCACGCCCACGGCGTTGACTACGGCATCGATGCCTTGCAAGCGGGGCAGCCAATGTTCGGCCGTGGTGTCGCACACAAAATCTACCTGCATGGGGCTTGTGCGGCTGGCGGCAACAACGTGGTGCCCGGCCTGCCGTAAAGATTGCGCGATATGGCGGCCGATAAAACCGCTGGCGCCGGTAAGCAGGATGTTCATGGTTGGCTCCTTTCGATTGATTTACGCGATAAAGTTTTCGTTGCATTGCTCCCTTTCCTTTTGGAAATGGAATTTGGCCCTCTCCCTCTGGGAGAGGGTTTGGGTGAGGGCTGCGGCATCAACGTTCATCGTGCTGTATTGACAGGCAAGATGCAGCCGTACCGTCGGGCCGGGCAGGGCGACGCAATTCGTCGGCGTGCAGGGTCATCCACGGGGTGGTGTGAGCCAGCATCTGGCGGTTGACGCCATCGGGGTTTTGCGGACTGGCAGGCGTGTAATTGCCCACCGTGGGCAAGGCGCAGACACGGTCAGACCCGCATTGCTGTTGGGCAGCGCGTGCAGCCGCACGGCGCATGGCGCCGCCAAACACGGCGTAGGCCAGCCAGGCGGGCAGATGCTGCCGGTTGCGCGCCACCCAGGGGTAGAGCCAGACCATGAAGGGTTTGATAATCGGTGCCCGCAAGGCGCGGGCGACAAACACAATGCCTGCGCCCTCGTAGGCCAGCTCGAAGGCCGGAATACCCAAAACGAGTTGTCCATCAGCGCGCTCAGCATGCAGCACCGTCATCAGGTCGCGCTGCGTGGTGCCGGGCGGGCAGGCGTTGAATCCGGGCACGGCAGCATCGACAAAACGCAGCAGGCCGCGGGTGTTGCGCAGCATCAGGTTGGTCATCTCGGTCAGGCACATGGGGCAGGAGCCGTCGTAGTACAGGGTGACCGGCCACAGCCCTTGGCTGTCGGGCGTATCGTTGCGAGGGCTGGCTTCAGGCATGGCGCTCTCCTTGGTAGAAATTTATCTAAAGTCAGATATTTCTGTAAAAACAGAAATTAAAGATCAAAAAAATAGCTTGCCCGTGGCAGGCAAGCTGGCGGCGGGAAGTGGTCAGGCAGACTCCTTGTCTTTGCGCACAAAGCGCTGGATGGCCGTGCCCATATGCAGGATCTTGTCGAGCGTGGTGGGTGACAGGCGCAGCATTTCTTCGCTCCATACGTCGAGCGATTCCATCAGGCGCAGGGTGGCGCGCACGCGCTCCTGGGTGTCTGTCGGCTCTTTGGTCAAAGCAGGCGAGGCAGCAAGCTCTTGCAGCATCTGCACGGTGGGGTCAAACTCGCGCCGCTTGCGCTCTTGCACGATCAGGCGGAACAGCTCCCACACATCGCCCGCGGTTTCAAAATAGTCGCGCCGGTCGCCCAGGATGTGGGTCACGCGGATCAGCTTCCAGCTTTGCAACTCCTTCAGGCTGTTGCTCACGTTGGAGCGGGCCACGCCCAGGGTTTCGGCAATTTCTTCTGCGTGCAGCGGCTGGCCGTGAAAATAAAGCAGAGCATGGATTTGCGCCACGGTGCGGTTCACGCCCCAGGCGGTACCCATTTCGCCCCAGTGGAGCACAAAGCGGTTGGCGGTTTCTGAAAGTTCCATGCCGCCATTATGCATAAATTCAGAAATTTCTGTCAATAGTGAAATTTTAGAAGTGGATGATGGTTTTCCTGCGTTTCAATAGCTAGGCACCTTGTGACCTGTTTGCCGTCTCTCCGCAGGATGCGTACAGAGCCAAAACCGTGTCATTGCGAGGGGCGCAAAGCGCGATGCGGCCATCTTGCGGCATGGCCCAGAAACAAGCAGATTGCCACGCCGCCTGCGGCGGCTCGCAATGACGCAAGGGCTGGGCGCAGTCTTGCCTGTGCCTTTCGGATTGCCCTCAAAAAGCCGTCTGTTGCGCTATAAACCTTCGCCGCAGGCAGTCCGTCTGCGGTTTGCGTCTTGTCTGGCCGCTTTTTGAAGGGCAACGCATCGCTCGTAAACAGGCTCTTACGGCCGCAAGGTTGGGCGCAAGAATACGCAGTGCATCGGGCAGTCGCCGTCAATCCACTTCTACCAGGGGAAGGTAACGGGCGTCATCTACCAAACGCCAGCGGGCAAAAAGCACGGCTGCAGCCAGACTTGCGCAGAGCGCCCCAGCCATCAGGGCGACACTGTGCAGCCAGGCTCCTTCAAAGGCGCCGAACATGGCCACCCGCATGGCCTGCACCGCCCAGCTCATGGGAAGGAAAGGGTGCACGGCGCGGAAGAAGGGGGAGCTTAGTGCAATCGGCATGGTGGCACTGTTGGCGGCCAACTGCAGGACCAGCAAAACCATGGCGATCAGGCGACCTGTATCGCCAAAGATGACGACCAGTGCAAAGATCATGGCAAGAAATGCCAGCGCTGCCAGCCACAAGGTAAACGCCAGCAGGCCCGTTTGCCTGACCTGCATCTGCAAGCCCCATACCAGCACCAGGGTGACGATGCCGGTTTGCAGCGTGGCAATCAATCCGGGCAACAGCAGTTTTCCCAACACCAGCGGCAAATTGGGCAAACCCGCCAGGCTGCGGGGCAACCACCTGAATGCCAGCAGGAAGGTGCATACGGTGGCGCCTACCCATAATGCCATGGGTGCAAAGTGCGGCGCATAGCCACTGCCCTGGTTTGCCACCGGTGCGGCCACTTCCACCACCGTTTGCACCGATGCGGCCATGCCTGCGCCGGTGGCTGCGCCCAGCGCGCTGTCGCCGCCTGCAGGCAGTTGGGCCGCCAACTGGTCCAGGCCGCTGCTCAGGCGCTGGCTGCCGCTGGCAATGTGCGTGAGGCCCTCGTTCAATTGGGCGCTGCCTTGGGCATAGGCCTTGAGTTGCGCATCGCCGGGCAAGCCGGCCGCCAACTGGTGGATGCCGCCGCCCAGTTGCCCCATGCCGTCGGCCAGGCGCGTTACGCCGCCTTGCAGTTGTTGGGCGCCTTCGCCCAGCTTGTCTGATCCCGCCACGGCGCTACCCAGGCCGTTGTGCAATTGGCTTGCGCCTTGGCCCAGCTTCTGAGCGGCGTCCACTACCTGCGCGCGGCCAAAGGGCAGTTTTTGTGCGCCTGCTTCAAGCTGGCTGGTGCCGTCGCGCAACTGCCCTGCGCCGCCTTGCAACTGCCGCAGGCCTTTAGTCACATCTTTCTGGCCGCTGGCCAGTCGTCGGCTGCCGTCTTTCAGCGCCTGCAAATCGTTGGCCGCGGGCAGATGTGCTTCCATGGTGCGCACGCCGTTGCCTGCCTTTTGCAGGCCTTGTGTGAGCTGCGTGCTGGCGGCATGGAGTTTTTCCCTGCCCTGATGCGCCTGCTGCGTGGCGGCAGCAAGCTGGTGGGCACCCGCCTGCAACTGCCCCACGCCGTCGCGCAGTTTGCCGATGTTGCCATTGGCGTCGAGCACGGCGTTCCAGCGCTGGGTGTTGAGCGCTTCGTTGAGCTGCCGCGCCAATTCCGGCGCAAAGCGCTTGGCCACGCCTGCGCCGTTGTAGTTGTTGCCTTCCGACACATACACCACGAGCTTGCCCGCACCCGCCACCGCACCGGGCACGGCGCTTTGGCTGAAGTCAGGCGCAATCAGCAGCGCAAACGCCATGTCGCCCCGGCGCACGGCGGCTTGGGCCGCTTCGGCGTCTTGCATGGGCTGGTAATCAAACAGCGGCTGGGCGGTGAGCTTCTCCACCAGTTGCGTGCCAAGCTGCACATGGTGCCCCTGAAAATCCACCCCCGTATCGGCGTTGACCACGGCCACGGGCAGGTTGTGGGTGCGCGATTGCGGATCCCACAGGCTGGCCAGGTAAATACCGGCGTACAGCATGGGCACAAACAGGATGCCGATCACGGCGATGGTGAACTTGGGGTAGCGGCGCAGCAGGGCTACATCAAAGCCGACCATGCGGCGCAAGGTGGACGCAAAGCCGCGGAAAGGGGTGTGAGAAGAAGCGGGAGTTGCCATGGAATACTGCAGGGCGATAAAAAATCCCCGGCACCTCCAGCGGGAGCGGGAGGTTCGGGGCATGCACGCCATCCCTTTGCGGGACAGGTAAAATCAAAAAGAACGGCCGTTCGATGAAGTGCGGGATTCTACCTATTTTTGCCAAGACGCACGGTCTTGTCTCGTGCGCGGCAGACTCGCCTTCTGGCTGGGTAGATGGTGTGTTTGTTGCAGATTTGTCAAGTTTGCCCGGTTGAAGCCCGGGCGGGGGAAATTACCGCTTTTTTTCAGGGCTGCCGTGGCTAGAATAGGGTATTGGAGCTGTGCTGCCGCAAAATCGGTGAGGCACGGCTTTTTTCTTGGTCAAAATTCTGGGCCACCAGGCCAGATTTGCTGCTGGGACGCACGCTACCATGAACACAATTCCGCTGGAAGAAAAATTTCTTGCGACCGAGAACCTGGTCAAGCGCTTCGGCGACGTGGTGGCCGTGAACGATGTGTCGTTGTCGATCAAGAAAGGCGAGATTTTTGCCTTGCTGGGCAGTTCGGGCTGTGGCAAATCGACCTTGCTGCGCATGCTGGCGGGGTTTGAGCGGCCTACCTCGGGGCGCATTTTGCTGGGTGGGCAAGACATTGCCGGTTTGCCGCCTTACGAGCGGCCCATCAACATGATGTTCCAGAGCTACGCGCTGTTTCCCCACCTGAATGTGGCCGACAACATCGCTTTTGGCCTGAAGCGCGAGGGCATGCCCAAAGACCAGATTGCCCAGCGTGTGGACGAGATGCTGCAACTGGTGCGCTTGCGCGATTACGCCACGCGCAAGCCGCACCAGCTCTCGGGCGGCCAGCAGCAGCGCGTGGCGCTGGCACGCAGCCTGGCCAAGCGGCCGCAGTTGCTGCTGCTCGACGAACCGCTGGGCGCGCTCGACAAGAAGCTGCGCGAGCAAACCCAGTTTGAACTGGTCAACATCATCGAATCGGTGGGCGTGACGGTGGTGATGGTGACGCACGACCAGGAAGAGGCCATGACCATGGCCAGCCGTGTGGCCGTGATGAGCGAAGGCCGCGTGCTGCAGGTGGGCAAGCCGCAGGAGGTGTATGAATACCCCAACTGCCGTTTCGTGGCCGACTTTATCGGCAACGTGAATCTGCTGGACGGCACCGTGCATACCAGCGAACCATCGCGCACCGTGATTGATACCGTGGTGGGCCAGGTCGAGGTAGGGCACGGGGTGTCGGTGGCCGAGGGCATGCCGATCAGCCTGGCCATCCGGCCCGAGAAAATCCGCATCAGCACCGAAGCCCCTGATGCCGCCAAAGCGGCCAAACGCAACGTCTTTCGCGGCAAGGTGATTGAAATTGCCTACCTGGGCGACGTCAACACCTACATCGTGCTCATGCCCAATGGCACGCGGCTGAAAATCACCGACATCAATTCCGTGCACGAATCTGAAGGCGACATCACCTGGGAAGACGAGGTGTATTTCTGGTGGCACCCGCTGGCAGCGGTGGCGCTGACCCAATAAGGAAGCCGCAATGAACGCGTTGAAACGCTTCTGGAATGGCCTGCGCACCGGGCGCACGGCGGTCATCGGCATACCTTACCTGTGGCTGCTGGTGTTTTTTGCGCTGCCGTTTGTGGTGCTGATTCGCATCAGCGTTACGCATATCGCGGTTGATGGCGACCCGTTTGCGCCCCTTTACACGGTGGTTGATGGCACCGTGCAATGGCTGTTGCGTTATGAAAACTACCTGTCGATTTTTCGCGACAGCGCGGGCGCCGACGGCAAAACCGGGCCGCTGGGCCAGACCATCTACTTCACGGCCTACCTGACTTCGCTGCGCTATGCGGCTTTTACCACGGTGCTGTGCCTGATTCTGGGCTACCCGTTTGCCTGGTTCATTGCACGCAGCCGCGAAAGCCTGCGCACCCCCATGCTGATGATGGTGATGCTGCCGTTCTGGACCTCGCTGCTGCTGCGCGTGTATGCATGGAAGGGCCTGTTGTCTGACAAGGGGCTGTTCAACCGCATCTTCATGGCACTGGGCCTGATCAATGAGCCGCTGCAGATGCTGTACAGCGATGTGTCGATGTTGGTGGGCATGACGTATATCTACCTGCCTTTCATGGTGTTGCCGCTTTATGCCAACCTGGTCAAGCTGGATGTGCGCCTGCTCGAAGCCGCCAACGACCTGGGTGCCAACCCGTGGAAGGCGTTCTGGCTCATCACCGTGCCCTTGAGCCGTGCGGGCATCATCGCGGGCTGCATGCTGGTGTTCATTCCGGCTCTCGGTGAATTCGTGATTCCTTCGCTGCTGGGCGGCGCCGAAAACATCATGATCGGCCGTGTGGTGTGGGACGAAATGTTTGCTGCCAACAACTGGCCACGCGCTTCGGCGCTGGCCGTCATCATGATCCTGATGATTCTGGTGCCGCTGGCCCTGTACTACTACTACAGCGGCAAGCAGGAACAAGCGCAGGAGGGACGTTGACATGGCAGCCGTTGCACAGCGCTGGCTTGAAAAGCACATCGGCAAGATCTGGATTGTGGCGATCTTCGCCTTTCTCTATCTGCCGCTGGGTTACCTGATCCTGTTCTCGTTCAACAGCACGCGGCAGGACACGGTGTTTACCGGCTTCTCGTTACGCTGGTACCAGGCCATGATCAAAGATTCGCGCCTGGTCGAAGGCTTTTTGCTCTCGTTTCGTGTCGCGATCATGAGTGCCACGCTGTCGGCCATTCTCGGCACGCTGGCGGCTTTTGTGCTGGTGCGCTACAAGAACTTCTTTGGCCGCTCCATTTTCTCGGGCATGGTCAATGCGCCGCTGGTCATGCCGGAGGTCATCATCGGCCTGTCTCTGCTGCTGATGATGGTGTCGATGCAACGCGCCCTGGGCTGGCCACCGCGCGGTACCATCACCATCGTGCTGGGCCACACGCTCATGGGCATGGCCTACGCCACCGTCGTGGTGCAATCGCGCCTGCAGGAAATGAACCGTTCGCTTGAAGAAGCCGCCATGGATCTGGGCGCGCGGCCTTTTCAGGTCTTTACGCTCGTTACCCTGCCCAATATCGCGCCTGGCATCGTGGCGGCATGGCTGTTGTCATTCACTTTGTCGTTTGACGATCTGGTGATTTCCGAGTTTTTGTCCGGCCCGGGCGTTACCACTTTGCCCCAGGTCATCTTCTCCTACGCCCGCCGCGGCGTGAACCCCACCATTTTTGCAGCCGCCGCGTTGTTGATTGCGGTGGTGACCATTGCCGTCATCGTTTACAGCATCTTGCTGGCACGGCAGAACAGACGCCGCCAGCGTGCTTAGATAGCAGACTCACAGTCGACTTTTAATCCACGTCTTTGAAGGGCAACAGGGCTTTTGCCAGGGCTGCTTCGAAAGCAGGCAATTGCTCGCGCAGAGCCTCGATATGGCGGGCGTCTACATTGCGCAGTGTCGCGCCCCAAACGGGGTTGGGGAAGTGGCTGTCCCAGTCAAACCGCGCGATGATGTGCCAGTGCACATGGGGTGCCTGGTTGCCCAGCGAAGCCAGGTTGATCTTGCGTGGCTGGAACTGCTGGCGCATGGCGGTTTCGATGCAGGCGAGGATGTCCATGCCTTCCAGCCGCAACGGATCGGGCACATCGGTCCATTCCGTGTAATGGGCGTTGCTCACCAACCGGTAGAACACCGGGAAGTCATTTTCAGCAGGCGAATCGGCATGCACCACGCGCCATGCGGCGCAATGCCATACAACGCGGCCCGAAACGCCGGTGCACAGCGGGCAGGAGGGTTCTGCAGGGGGTGGTGTGTGTGGCATGGCAAGCTGAAGGACAAAAAGGTTGATAAAAGCGCAGCATGAAGCGGGCGTGCAGCGCGCATCCATTGTGCAGCAAAGCGGTGGCGCTGGGCATGAAAAAACCCGCATGTTCAGCAAACATGCGGGTTTCAAGAAATGATGGTGCCGGTTGTCGGACTCGAACTGACGACCTACCGCTTACAAGGCGGGTGCTCTACCAACTGAGCTAAACCGGCGAACTGCGCATTATAGGCAAAAATCATTCAGCAATACGGCTTCTCAGGCTCTTGGATGAAGCATGAATCAATGCGCCTCATCCCAGTTAGGGCCGATGCCCATCTCCGCCAGCAGCGGTACGCGCAGCTTGGCAACACCGGCCATGATGGCAGGGATGGTGCTGCGCAGCCATTCTGTTTCTGCTTCGGGTACTTCAAACACCAGTTCGTCGTGTACCTGCATGATCATTTTTGTTTTGCGGTTTTCGGTATCCAGCACGCGCTGCACTTCGACCATGCTCATCTTGATCAGGTCGGCGGCTGTGCCCTGCATGGGCGCGTTGATGGCGGCGCGCTCGGCTCCTGCGCGGCGTGGGCCGTTGGGGCTGTTGATGTCGGGCAGGTACAGGCGGCGGCCAAACACGGTTTCGACATAGCCCTGTTGCTTGGCCTGCTGGCGGGTGCGCTCCATGTACGCCTGCACGCCGGGGTAGCGCTCGAAGTAACGCTGGATGTAGTTGCGCGCTGCCGTGTTGTCGATGCCCAGCGCCTTGGCAAGGCCAAAGCTGCTCATGCCGTAGATCAGCCCGAAGTTGATGACCTTGGCGTAGCGCCGTTGCTCACTGCTCACCTGATCTGGCGCGGTGCCAAACACCTCGGCGGCGGTGGCACGGTGTACGTCCATGCCGGTTTCGAAAGCGCGGATCAGCGCCGCATCTTCGCTGATGTGGGCCATGATGCGCAGTTCGATCTGGCTGTAGTCGGCGCTGGCGATCTGGTGGCCAGGCGCGGCCACAAAGGCTTCGCGCACGCGGCGGCCTTCGGCGGTGCGGATCGGGATGTTCTGCAGGTTCGGCTCGTTGCTGGCCAGGCGCCCCGTTACAGCTACAGCCTGTGCGTAGTTGGTGTGTACGCGGCCCGTAACAGGGTCGGCCATGCCCGCGAGTTTGTCGGTGTAGGTGTTCTTCAGTTTGGCCAGGCCCCGGTATTCGAGAATGGTTTTTGGCAGGGCAAAGTCTTCGGCCAGTTTTTCCAGAACTTCTTCGTTGGTGCTGGGTGCGCCGCCCGCAGTTTTCTTGATAACAGGCAGGCCCAGTTGCGTGAAGAAAATTTCGCCAATCTGTTTGGGTGACCCGAGGTTGAACGGCTGGCCTGCCAGTTCGTGCGCTTCTTTTTCAAGCGCCAGCATGCGCTTGCCCAATTCGTTGCTCTGGATGGCAAGCTGCTGGGCATCAATGGCAACACCAATACGCTCCATGCGCAACAGCACCTGGCTGGTAGCTATTTCGAGTTCGTAAATGCCTTGCAGCGCGGAGTTGGCAGCAATTTGCGGCCACAGCGCCTGGTGTACCTGCAGGCAGTAGTCCGCGTCTTCGCAGGCGTAGGTGGTGGCCTGTTCCACTGCGACCTGGCTGAACGGGATCTGGTTGGCGCCTTTGCCGCACAGGTCTTCGTAGTTCAGGCCGCTTTTGCCGAGGTGGCGCTGCATCAGGCTCTCCAGCCCGTGGGGTTTGTGGGCTTCGAGCACATAGCTTTGCAGCAGCGTGTCGTGGGCGTAGCCGCGCACCTCAACACCGTGGTTGGCAAACACGTGGCCGTCGTACTTGATGTGCTGGCCAAGTTTGGGCTTGCTGACATCTTCGAGCCAGGGGCGCAGCTTGTCGAGTACCTCCTGCAAAGGCAGTTGCTCGGGTGCGCCGGTGCCGTCGTGCGCCAGCGGAATGTAGGCGGCTTCGCCGGGCGTGACGCACAGGCTGATGCCGACGATGCGCGCCTGCATGGCGTCGAGCGAGGTGGTTTCGGTGTCGATAGCGGTGAGTTCGGCCTGCGTGATACGCGCCAGCCAATCGTCAAATGCTTCCCAAGTGGTGATGGTGGTGTACTGCCCCGGGCCTGTGTGGGCTGCGGCTATTGGGGTAGATACGCCTTCGGCTGTTGCATTGGCAGGTATTGCCGTGGTGGCAGATGGCTGGCCTGTTGTGCTGCCGGGCACACCCTCAGCATCCATTTTCTTGAGCAGGCTGTTGAACTGGTAGCGTTGGTAGAACGCACGCAAGGCCGTGGCATCAGGCGCTTTCCATGTCAGGGCATCGAGTTGCGGCAGGCCGCTGACGTGGTCTTGCAGGTCGCAGTCGGTCTTGATGGTAACGAGTTGCTTGCCTGTGGGCAGCCAATCCAGCGTCTGGCGCAGGTTGTCGCCTGCCACGCCCTTGATGTTGTCGGCGTTGGCGATCACGCCATCGAGCGAACCGTACTCCTGCAACCATTTGGCGGCGGTTTTGGGGCCGACCTTGGTTACGCCGGGTACGTTGTCAACGGGGTCGCCCACCAGCGTTTGCCAATCGACCATCAGCTCAGGGGGCACGCCAAATTCTTCGGTCACACCCGCCACATCGCGCCGCTTGCCGTTCATGGTGTCGATCACGCTGATGTGCGGGTCCACCAACTGGCTCAGGTCCTTGTCGCCGCTGCTGATGATGACGTCAATGCCTTGCGCGGCAGCGGTTTTGGCCAGCGTGCCGATGATGTCGTCGGCCTCCACACCCTCCACCGCCAGCACCTGCCAGCCGTGCAGGCGCACCATGTCGTGAATCGGCTCGATCTGGCTGCGCAGGTCGTCGGGCATGGGTGCGCGCTGCGCCTTGTATTCAGGGTACAAGTCGTTGCGGAAGGTCTTGCCTTTGGCATCGAACACGCAGGCCGCCCAGGTGGCAGGGTACTCTTTGGCCAACGATTGCATCATGTTGATCATGATGCGCAGTGCGCCCGTGGGCTGGCGGGTGCCGTCGGGCAAAGTCACGCCCCAGTCGCCGCCGGCGTGAAAGGCGCGATACAGGTAGCTGGAGCCATCGACCAGCAGTAGCATGGGTTTTTTTGGGGTGTCAGGGGCGTTTTTTTCGTCTTGCATGCAGGCATTGTGCACGCATTCGGGTGGGGGCAGCAATGCCCTAGAATGGGCGTTTTACGGAGCTTTATCGCGTGAACATGTCCAGAACCCTTTCCCTGTTGCTGCTGCCTGCTGTGCTGTTGGGTTGCGCACAAACGCCGGTGGCAACGTCTGGCGCTGCACCGGCATCTCCCCAAAGCACCGAAACCGTGGTGGAAAATGAAAAGGGCAAGCCGGTTAAACACATTACCCACAGCGATGCGGGCAGCACCATCAACGAAGTGCGCGAAGGGGCCGACACCAAAAGCGTGACGGTCAAGCCCGCCTACAATGCCCCGCGTTACGACATCGTGCCCGATGCCCGCAGCGGCCAGCCCGGCAACTACGGCAACCAGGGCGGCAAACGGGTCTGGCGCGTTTTGAGCTTTTAAAAAACACATGTCACGGCGGGCTTGCAGGCCCGCCCTGGTTCCCGAAATTCTGCTTGTATCTGTACGTTCATGGCCGTATTTACCGAGGTCACGCTGGAAGACGCGCGCCCCCTGTTTGCGCAGCTTGCCATTGGCGAACTGCTGGAGTTGCGCGGTATTGCCGGCGGCATAGAAAACACCAACTACTTCGCCACCACCAGCCAGGGCGAGTATGTGCTCACGCTGTTTGAGCGTTTGAGCCATGCGCAACTGCCTTTTTATTTGCACCTGATGCGGCATCTGGCGCGGCACGGCCTGCCGGTGCCATTGCCCCAGGCCAATGCGGCTGACGAAATCCTGTTCACCTTGTGCGGCAAGCCGGCAGCGGTGGTCAACAAATTGCGCGGTGCCAGCCAATTGCAACCCACGCCTGCACATTGCGCCGCCGTGGGTGAGATGCTGGCGCGCATGCATCTGGCAGGCCAGGACTTTGTCATGCAGCAGCCCAATCTGCGCGGGCTGGCCTGGTGGAACGAAACCGCACCGCTGGTCTACCCGCACATCAGTGCACAGCAGCGGGATTTGCTGCAAAGTGAACTGGCCTACCAGAACCAGATTGCTGCCAGCGATGCCTACCGGACTCCGCCGCGCGGCGCGGTGCATGCCGACCTGTTCCGCGACAACGTGATGTTCGAAGGCGACACGCTGACTGGCTGTTTTGATTTTTATTTTGCCGGTGTGGACACTTGGATGTTTGACCTGGCTGTGTGCCTGAACGACTGGGCGATTCACCATGCGGACGGCAGCCACGAGCCGGAGCGTGCCACCGCTTTGCTTGATGCCTACCAAAGCGTGCGGGCGCTGACCGATGCCGAACGTGCGTTGTTGCCAGCCATGCTGCGGGCAGGTGCCCTGCGTTTCTGGATCTCGCGCCTGTGGGATTTTTACCTGCCGCGCCAGGCCAGCATGCTCAAGCCGCACGACCCTGCGCACTTTGAACGTGTGTTGCGGCAGCGCGTAGCGCATGCAGTAGCCTTGGTGGCATAGGCGTTTTGCCAACCCAAGGCTGCGCCATCCACGGTGACGTGGCAACATCAGGGCATAAACCACTGCAACAAGGAGTTTGCCATGCCCGCCTCTACTTTCCCCGCCGATTTCGCCATCGCCAGAAAATGGCCACCGCAACATCCTGAGCGCTTGCAGTTGTACAGCCTGGGTACGCCCAATGGCCGCAAGGTGTCGGTCATGCTCGAAGAATGCGGCTTGCCGTATGAAGCGCACAAGGTCGATTTTGGCGCGCAAGACCAGATGTCGCCCGAGTTTTTATCGCTCAACCCCAACAACAAGATCCCCGCCATCATCGACCCTGCAGGCCCCCACGGTCAGCCCATGGGTCTGTTTGAAAGCGGTGCCATCCTGATCTATCTGGCCGACAAGACCGGTCAGTTTCTGGCAAAGGATGGCGCCGACCGTTATGCCGCCCTGCAATGGGTGATGTGGCAGATGGGCGGCGCAGGCCCCATGTTTGGGCAGTTGGGGTTTTTTCACCATTGGGCAGGCAAAGACATTGAAGACAAGCGCCCGCGCGACCGCTACGTCAACGAATCGCGCCGCCTGCTCGGCGTGCTTGACCACCACTTGCTGGGCAAACAATGGATGCTGGGCGACGACTACACCATTGCCGATATGGCGATCTTCCCCTGGGTGGATTCGCTGATCAACTTCTACCAGGCGGGCAGTCTGGTCGGTTATGCCGACTTTGCGCAGGTGCAGCGGGTGTTGCAGGCCTTTATGGCAAGGCCTGCGGTGCAAAAGGGGCTGAATGTGCTGGCATAGGTGATTTGCATGTGCGCAAGGTCTTTGGGCTTGCCGTGGGACTGGTCCCAGACATGGACTACATAGCTCATGTTAGGTATCTCCTGATGTGTAATTCCATTTTTAACAAAATAAGATAATAAATCGTCATTCCCGCGAAGGCGGGAATCCAGGGGGATGCAACAGGAACACATGGATCTCCGCCTTTGCGGAGATGACGGTTATTCATTTTTTCAAATGGAATTGAAATAATGTTCAAAGAAGAGTTGCCGCACTCTGCTCACTGATTTGATGCTGCAATTACTCCTCAACACCCTCCACAATAAACTGAACTGACTGCTGCCCCTGCCAATTATTGATGTCCAGCCGATAGGCCAGGTGTGCGGTGGAGGGCAGTGGATCGGTACGGCCAAAGAAAATGCCGTCGACCAGGCTGCCCTGGTGGCGCAGTTGCAGCTTGAGGTGCTTTTCGCCCACCAGGCGCTGTTGCAGCACCTCCAGATGTTCGCTGAACACGGGGGCGTCAAACCCTTGTCCCCAGATGCCCTGTTGCAGGGTGGCGGCCACATCGGTGCGCCGGTATTGGGCAGGGAGTGCGCCGTCGGTCTGTGCGGTGCGTTGCAATGTGGCAGCATCGAGCCATTCGTCCGCGATGCGGGCCAGCGCCGCTTCAAACACCGGAAAGTGTTCACGCGCCACAGTGCAACCCGCTGCTGCGGCGTGGCCGCCAAATTTCAGCAGCACGCCGGGGTGGCGCTTGGCCAGTAGATCGAGCGCATCGCGCAGGTGAAAACCTGTAATTGAACGCCCCGAGCCTTTGATTTCGTGTGCCTTGCCTGCGGCACCGCTGGCCGCAAACACGAACGTAGGGCGGTGCAGTGCGTCTTTGATGCGCGAGGCCACAATGCCCACCACGCCTTCGTGAAAACGCTCGTCAAACACGCTGATGGCGGCAGGAGGTGTGGCGTTGGCGTCAAACAGTTCTTCGGCCAGTGCAAACGCCTGCTCGCGCATGCCGCCCTCGGTCTCGCGCCGTTCGCGGTTGATGGCATCCAGCTCTTGCGCCAGTTGCGCGGCGCGGGTGGCATCATCGGTCAGCAGCAGCTCGATACCCAAGGCCATATTGGCGAGCCGCCCGGCAGCGTTGATGCGCGGCCCCAAGGCAAAACCCATGTCGAAGGTGGAGGCCGCCTGCACCGGGCGGCGTGCCACAGCAAACAGTGCTGCCATGCCGGCAGGCATCTGCCCGGCGCGGATGCGTTTGATGCCTTGTGCCACCAGCCTGCGGTTGTTGGCATCGAGCCGCACCACGTCGGCCACGGTGCCCAGCGCGACCAATGGCAAGAGGGTGTCAAGCCGTGGCTGCGCTTGTGCGGCAAACGCACCGCGGCTGCGCAATTCGGCGCGCAGCGCCAGCAGCACATAAAACATCACGCCCACACCCGCCAGGCTTTTGCTGGGGAAGGTGCAGCCCGGCTGGTTAGGGTTGACCAGTGCATCGGCTTTCGGCAACGTGTCGCCGGGCAGGTGGTGGTCGGTCACCACCACTTGCATGCCCAGTTGCTGCGCGTGCGCCACGCCTTCCACGCTGGCGATGCCGTTGTCCACCGTGAGCAAGAGTTGCGCGCCGGTGGCATGTACCCGATCAGCAATTGCGGCGGTCAGGCCGTAGCCATCGGTGATGCGGTTGGGCACCAGATAACTGGTGTGCCGCGCCCCCAGCAGGCGCAGGCCACGCAAGGCAACAGCGCAGGCGGTGGCGCCGTCGCAGTCGTAATCGGCTACCACACAGATATGCTGGTCGGCCGCAATGGCATCGGCCAGCAGACGCGCGGCTGTTTCGCTGCCCGCCAGTGCTGTGGGCGATAGCAGGTGCGTCATGGCGTCGTCAAGCTCAGCGACGCTGGTAATGCCGCGTGCGGCGTACAGCCGGGCCAACAGGGGGTGGATGCCCGCCTGCTCCAGCGCCCAGCAACTGCGGGGGGGAACGTCACGGGGAATAATGCGCATGGTGAGTGAAGATACAGCAGAAACAGAAAATACAAAGAACCACCCGATATTGTCACGGAAAGTAGAGCCGCTGCGGATGCCGCTTGCCCCGTGCCACAATGCAGCCAGTTTTATCTTTGCTTGCTTATGAAAATACCTTATGAGCTGCTGATGGGCTGGCGCTACACGCGGGCCGGGCGTGCGGCGCGGCGCAATGGTTTTGTCTCCTTCATTTCTGCGGCCTCGATGGTGGGCATTGCCTTGGGCGTGTGGGCGCTGATCGTGGTGCTGTCGGTGATGAACGGTTTTCAGAAAGAAGTGCGCGACCGCATGCTGAGCGTGGTCTCGCATATCGAAATCTACGAGTCGTTTGGCGAAGCGCTGCCCGATCCGGCTGCAGTGATGGCGCAAGTCCGCCAGAACCCGCAGGTGCTGGCCGCAGCGCCGTTTGTGGCGGGGCAGTCGCTGCTGGTGCAGGGCGATGTGATGCGCGGCGTGATGGTGCGCGGCATTGAACCCAGCCTGGAGCCGGAGGTGGTGGGTTCCGCTGCGGTGAACACCGAAGTATTGAAACGCCTGACGCCCGACGGCTTTGGCGTGGTGCTGGGCAAGCAGCTTGCCGCCACCATGGGCGTGCAGGAAGGCGATATGGTCACGCTGGTGGCGCCCAGCGGGCAGATCACCCCGGCGGGCGTGGCGCCGCGCTTCAAGCAGGTTACCGTAGTGGGCACGTTCGATTCCGGCCACTTTGAATACGACTCGGCCATGGCGATGATGCATGTGAACGATGCCGCCAAAATCTACCGCGTAGCTGGCCCCACGGGCGTGCGGCTCAAGTTGAAGGATTT
>JAUNUE010000278.1 GCA_030538335.1 Allobrachymonas sp.
GGAGGCTGGGTAAGTTTATCGCTGTGACCCTGTCAAACTTGGCGTGTTCACTGCCTTTGCAGTGAACCCGGTTACTGCAACAACTGCTGCCAGGCTTTTTCAAGCCGCTTCACGCTCACGGGTTGGGGTGTGCGCAGCTCCTGCGCGAAGAAGCTCACGCGCAGTTCTTCGAGCAGCCAGCGAAATTCTTCGAGCCGCGCATCTTGCTGGCCTTTGCGCTCGGCCAGCAGGCGCAGATAGCGTTGTTCCAGCGGTTTGAGTTCGGCCAGACGGGCAGCGTCGCGCGCGGGGTCGGCACGGTATTTGTCGAGCCGCAAGACAATGGCTTTGAGGTAGCGCGGCAGGTGTTGCAGTTGCGGCCAGGGGGTGTGCTGCAAAAAGTCGCGCGGCAGCAGGCGCTGCAGTTGCGCGGAGGCATCGGCTACGGCGTCGGGCGCGAATTTGCTGTCTTTGAGTTTGCGGTGGGTGGCGGCATATTCAGTCAGTACGGCAGCGGCCTGGCGTGTCACTTCCTGTGCGATCAGCATGAGGCGTGCGCGCCCGTCTTGCAGCCGTTGCGCAAAGGCATCGGCTGTGGTGGGTAAGGGGTCGGCGAGAAAGGCGCGGTCAATCGCCACGGCCACGATGTGCTGGCGCAGTTCTTCAGCCGTGCCCAAAGGCATGTAGGCCGCGGCGGTTTTTTGAAAGTCCGGCAGGTTTTTGTCAAGGTATTTGAGCGCGTCTTTCACCTGCAAGGCAAACAGTCGACGCAGCCCGGTGCGGTGCTTGGCAGCCGCAATGGCGGGTTCGTCAAATACCTCGATGCGCACCGCGTTGCCTTCGTCGATGAGTGCCGGAAAACCGATCAGCGTTTGCCGGCCACGGTGGATTTCCATGATCTCGGGCAGTTCGCCAAAAGTCCAGGCGGTGTAGCGGGCGTCTTCGGAAAAAGAGGTTGTGGCGTCTGGCGAAGGCGTTGCTTGGGCTGGCGTAACTGATGATGGAGCGTGCTCGTTTTTGCCCTCACGCGCCCCTTTCCCGGAAGAGGTGGGCAAAGAAGGCGCTGGTGCCACGCGGGTTTTGAGCACCGCCAGTGCCTGAAAAGCCCCGCGCGCCTGGCTGCCCAGTTCGGCTTTGAGCGCCGCCAGATTGCGCCCCGCGCCCAGTTGCCTGCCGTGTTCGTCCACCACGCGCAGGTGCATGCGCAAGTGCGCTGGCACCATGTCTGCCTTGAAGTCAGTCGGTTTCACGTCCAGCCCGGTAGCCTCGCGCACGGCCTTGAGCAGTGCGGCCAGCAAATCACCTTGGGCAAAGCCGGGCGTCTGTTGCAAACCTTCGGCCATGCGGGCGGCGCTGTCGGGCAGAGGCACCAGACGGCTGCGTGGGCGCTGCGGCAGGCTTTTGAGCAGCGCCTGCACCTTGTCTTTCAACATGCCGGGCACCAGCCATTCGGTGCGTTCTTCGCTGACCTGGTTCAAAGCAAACAAGGGCACATCCACCGTCAGGCCGTCGCGTGCGTCGCCCGGTGCGTGCAGATACGTTGCGCGGCAATCCACACCGCCCAGACGCACGGTTTTGGGGAACTGGTCAGTGGTAATGCCTGCGGCCTCGTGCCGCATCAGTTCTTCTTTGCTGATGTGCAGCAGCTTCGGGTCGCCTTTGCTGGCGCTGCGGTACCACTTTTCCAGTTGGTGCGCGTTGACCACATCGTTGGGGATATGCGCGTCGTAGTAGGCGTAGATCAGCTCGTCATCAACCAGCACGTCTTGCCGGCGCGATTTGTGTTCCAGATCTTCGACCTGCCGCACCATCTTGCGGTTGGCGGCCAGAAAGGGAAGGTTCGATTCCCACTCGTCGCCCACCAGCGCGGGGCGGATGAAGATGTCGCGCGCGGTGGCCGGGTCGATCTTGTCAAAGTCCACGCGCCGGTTGTTGTAAACGACGATGCCGTAGAGCGTGGCGCGTTCCAGCGCCACCACCTTGCCTGCCTTCTTTTCCCAGTGCGGGTCGAGCAACTGCTTGCGCAACAGGTGCGCGCCTACCTCCTCCAACCATTGCGGTTCG
>JAUNUE010000279.1 GCA_030538335.1 Allobrachymonas sp.
TTTATTGGGAAACTGAAGGCGGCCCAAATTTTCAGAATGGAACGAAAAAGCAAGACATTGAAGCCCTTTCCAAAAAGCTACATGCTGAAGGAATCGCGCACCGAATCACAAATCTCGTCTTGGAAATCAAGTTTTACTAAGCATACCGTATTGCCTTTCGGTCAATCGGACGCCCAAGAGCGAGTTTTTTATTCGATAGACCAACGGTTATTCTTTGTACTCCCAATCAGCCGCTGCTATAGTTGGGTTAGTCGCTGCAAATATGTTCACACAGGTATTGCCTGTAATAACAAGCCACTCGCGACGATGGTTTTTGTATCCTTGAAGAGCAGCTTCTTCATCACACCACCCTCCCTCCAGAACTGGATAGCTTCGAACAAAACCTTCTGACCTCCAATATCGTGCCAAGTCCGATTCATCAAGACAACGAAATGCAGACGCTTCAGAAAACGAGATATCCAGACCTTGAATACTTCCCTTTTCTTTACGAGCACAGGCAATTCTGATATCTAGCACTTGAGCTGAAAAATTCAAATGCTCAACATCAGACGCAGCATGAATTTCTGCTGGTTTGCCGTATGGCAGGGTTCTTAACTGCAATTTCTGCACGGACGTTATTCGAGGTTACTGCTCTGGCGCCGGTGGCACATACCCCGCCACCTGATCCGCACCCTCACCAAAAAAGTGGTTCTCCATCTGGCGCAGCAGGTACTGCCGTGCGCGGGCATCGGCGAGGTTGAGCCGGTTTTCGTTGACCAGCATGGTCTGGTGGCGCAGCCAGTCGCCCCAGGCCTGTTTGCTCACGTTTTCAAGAATGCGCTGGCCCAAGGGGCCGGGGTAGGGCGCACGATCCAGCCCTTCGGCTTCTTTTCCCAATTTGACGCAGTTCACCATGCGTGCCATATGTGTTGTCCTTTCTGAGGTTTGGGCCATTGTAGGAAAGGGCGTTTGCACACAGGGCGGCAACGGTTATTCACTGCTGTTGCAACGCCAGCATGCGCTGCACATAGCGCGCCAGCATGTCGATTTCCAGGTTCACACGGCTGCCCGCTTGCAGGTGCTGCAGCGTGGTGTTGGCAATAGTGTGCGGAATCAGGTTGATGCTGATGATGCAGCCTGCAGGCGTGTCTTCCACCGCGTTGATGGTCAGGCTTACGCCCTGCACCGTGACCGAGCCTTTGTAGGCCAGCAAGGGCGCGAGTTCGCGGGGTACGGCAATTTGCAGCAGGTGGCTTTCGCCTTGCTGTGTGAATGCTGCAACTGTGCCCACGCCATCCACATGGCCGCTGACAATGTGTCCGCCCAGACGGTCGCTGGTGCGCAGGGCTTTTTCGAGGTTGACGGGGCCTGGGGCATCCAGCCCGGCGGTGCGTGCCAGCGATTCGGCAGAGATGTCGATGGCAAAGGTGCTGGCCGCGGTGTCAAAAGCCGTCACCGTCATGCACGCGCCGTTGAGCGCAATGCTGTCGCCCAACTGCACATCGTCAAGATAACCTTTTGGCGCAGCAATATGCAACTGTTTGCCGTGGGCCTGGCTGCTGCCCAAAGAGTCAATGCGTGTGATCTGGCCGATGCCAGTGATGATGCCGGTGAACATGGGGTTTGCTGAATCATGAAGAAAAAGACCTTGGCACTGTACCGCACAACCCTTGCCCGCATGGGGCGGCTGGCAAGCGAAAATCGGCTAGACTGCTTTGCATACTTACAGTGATTGCAGCCATGCCTTCTTCTGCCCTTGTTCCTTCTCCCCTGAATCAAAGCCTGCCTGGCAATGCCGATAGCGCCGAACTGGCGCATTTCGGTGGTTTGGCCGATGAATGGTGGAATGCGCGCGGCGTGTTCCGCACTTTGCACGCGATCAACCCGTTGCGGCTGGGCTGGATTGCGCAGCATGCGCCGCTGCAAGGCAGGCAGGTGCTGGATGTGGGATGTGGCGGCGGCATTCTGGCCGAGGCCATGGCGCAAGAAGGCGCTGAGGTGCTGGGCATTGACCTGGCCGAAGAATCATTG
>JAUNUE010000280.1 GCA_030538335.1 Allobrachymonas sp.
ATTCAAGGAAGTATTCAGTTCATTTGGTTCTGATTTGCCTGCTCCGACGGTTATTGTTATTGAGATAAGCGAGCTGTTTTTAAAATATTGGTATATTGTTTTATTTGTACCTCCTGCTGCAGTTTTTTTCTTTATGCAAGCATGGAAGCGCAATGAAAAGGTCGCGCGTTTTATGGACAGAATGTTGCTCAGGATGCCGATTTTTGGCATCTTGGTAGAGAAATCAACTATCGCTCGCTGGACACGCACCATGTCAACCATGTTTGCGGCTGGCGTGCCCTTGGTAGAGTCACTGGATTCGGTGGGTGGAGCCGCAGGTAATAGCGTATACGCAGATGCTACCAAACGTATCCAGCAGGATGTATCGCAAGGTACCAGCCTGTCTAGCGCCATGACATCGCAGCGGATTTTCCCGGTGATGGTGCTGCAGATGGCCACCATTGGCGAAGAGTCGGGTTCGCTGGACCATATGCTGGGCAAAGCCGCTGATTTTTATGAGGCCGAAGTGGATGATATGGTGGCAGGTATCTCCAGCCTGATGGAGCCGATCATCATCGTGGTACTGGGAACGCTAATCGGCGGTATTGTGGTGGCGATGTATCTTCCTATTTTCAAGCTGGGCGCGGTGGTTGGGTGACAGAATATTTACTTTACGTGGGGTTAGCAGCGCTTTTCGGTTTGCTGATTGGCAGCTTCCTGAACGTAGTGGTTTACCGTGTGCCCAAGATGATGGAGTTGGGCTGGGAGGCGGAGCATGCGGCGTATGCGGCCCAAAAAGCGGGGAAAGAGTTGCCGCCAGCAGATCCCCGCAAGCGCTTCAATCTGCTTACACCGCCGTCGCGCTGCCGCCAGTGTGGGCACCGCATCCGCTGGTACGAGAACATCCCGGTCATCAGTTACCTGGTTTTGTGTGGCAAATGCAGAAAGTGCGGCACATCCATAGGGCTGCGCTATCCCCTGGTGGAGTTGACCACTGCAGTACTGGCTTGGTGGTGCGCCACCCGCTATGGCATGCAATGGCCTGCCTTGGCCTGGTTTTTCTTTTCGGCTTGCCTATTGTGCCTGGTGCTGATTGACTGGGACACCACCTATTTGCCTGACAGCCTGACCTTGCCTTTGCTGTGGGCCGGGTTGCTGGCAACGACGCAAGGTTGGACGGGCATCAGCCTTGGAAGTGCTGTCTGGGGTGCCAGTCTGGGTTACCTGTCGCTGTGGCTGGTCTACTGGGGCTTCAAGCTGGCAACAGGCAAAGAGGGCATGGGGTATGGCGATTTCAAGCTCTTTGCTGCCTTGGGTGCCTGGTTGGGCGCGCCTGCTTTGCTGCCCATCATCATCCTCGCCGCCGTGATTGGTGCAATCGTGGGTATCGCCATGAAATTTGCCAGCCAGTTGCGCGAAGGCCGCTATGTGCCGTTCGGGCCTTTCCTCGGGCTGGGGGGGGGGGCTGTTTGGTTGCTCGGTGCGCCAACCGTGCTGAGGATGATGGGTCTGCCATAATTCGGCACTTTCCCCTATCCAACAAGGCTTTCGCGGCCTTTTCTTTTTTGTGGCGCATCCAGGTTGGCACATCGGTTTGACAGGCGGCATCGGCAGTGGCAAGAGCACGGTGGCGGCTTTGCTCGTTGCCAACGGTGCAGCGCTGGTGGATGCTGACCAGATTGCCCGTGACTGCACCACGCACGGTGGCGAAGCAGTGGAGTACATCCGGGCAACGTTTGGCGACCAGTACATTGATGGGCAGGGCAGTTTGCGCCGCGATGCGATGCGTGAACTGGTGTTTGCACAGCCACAGGCCCGCCAGCAACTTGAAGCCATCATCCACCCCATCGTGCAACAGCAGGCTCTCAAGGCAGGGCAAGAGGCTGAACAACAGGGAAAGCCCATGGTGGTCTACGAAATTCCCTTGCTGGTAGAAAGTGGCCATTGGAAGCAGCGCCTGCACCATGTGTTTGTGGTGGATTGCGATGTTGAAACCCAAATCCGCCGTTGCATGGAGCGCCGCCAGAT
>JAUNUE010000281.1 GCA_030538335.1 Allobrachymonas sp.
GGCAACAATGCCCAAGGCGAAGCGTTGTACCAGCAGGGCGGCGTCAGCGCCAGTTATTTTCACCCGTGGTTTGCCTCGTCGCCGCAAGCCACTGCCATGCTGTTTGGTGCAGCGGTGCCTCGTACCGCACAGGCAAACGGCCAAGGAGTTCCCTCATGAAATTGAAATTGATTTCGAAACAGGCCTTGCGCCTGTGGCTCTTGTCCCTTGTGTGCGTGGGTGCCGTGCATGCCGCTGAAGTGGTGGACGACCGCGGACAGACGGTGCGTTTTGACAAACCCGCCGCCCGCGTGGTGAGTCTTCTGCCTTCGCTGACCGAGGTGGTTTGTGCCTTGGGTGCTTGCGACCGGCTGGTGGCGGTGGACCGCTATTCCGTCTGGCCGGAACAGGTCAAGCGCCTGCCCACCGTGGGTGGCGGCCTCGACCCCCACATCGAAGCCATTGTGGCGTTGCGGCCTGATGTGGTGCTGGTGTCAGACGCCTCGCGCGTGACCGACCGCCTTGCTGCGCTGGGCATCAAAGTGGTGGCTTTGCAGACCCAGACCCATGCCGATGTGCGCCGGGTGCTGGGGCGGGTGGGCGCCATTCTGGGCGTGCCGGAGCGCGAATCCGAAGCGGTATGGCAACGGGTGCAGCAAGATATCCGCACAGCAGCGAAGAAAATTTCGCCCGCCGCACGCGGTGCCAGGGTGTTCGTGGAGGTGAGCCGTGGGCCGTTTGCTGCAGGGGAATCGTCTTTCATCGGCGAAACGCTGGCGGCGCTGGGCATGCAAAACGTGGTGACCAAGGCGCAAGGCCCATTCCCCAAACTCAACCCCGAGTTTGTGGTGCGTGCTGATCCTGATCTCATCATGTCCACCAGCCGTGGTGAACAGAACCTGGCCACCTATCCGGGCTGGAGCCGGATGCGTGCGGTGCAGCGCGAGCGTGTCTGCCACTTCAATGCCGAAGAGTCTGACCTGTTGATCCACCCCGGCCCACGCATGGCCGAAGGGGCCGAGGTGATGGTGCGTTGCATCAACGCCAAATGGGGCAAGGCCGCCGCCGGGCCGTACAAGCAGGGGCGCTGATGACGGGGCTGTCCACATCCACACCCCCTGCAGGCGTGCACACGGCTGCTGCATCTGAACCCGCCACACCGCGCAAGGCTGCGGTTTTGCTGCTGGCCTTGTTGCTGTGCTCTGCCTTGCTTGTGGTGGCGGGCATCTGCATAGGCAGCACCGGCTGGGAGTGGCCGTGGGTGGTGCTGGGGCAGGGTGCTGAAAACACGCCCGACCGCGCTGCGATGGAACTGATCGTGTGGGACATCCGCCTGCCGCGCACCCTGGGCGCCTGGTTGGCGGGCGGCCTGCTGGGGTTGGCGGGTGCGGTGGCGCAAGGCTTGTTCCGCAACCCGCTGGCGGATCCGTATCTGCTGGGCAGTTCGTCGGGGGCTTCGCTGGGCGTGGCGCTGGCGTTGGTGGCTTTTGGTGGATCACCGTTTGCCGCGGGCATTGCCGTGCGCATCGGCATCACGGGTGCTGCATTTGCCGGGGCTACGGCAGCGGTGCTGTTGACCTTGCTGCTGGCGCGAGGGGTGCAACACACCTTGCGCCTGCTGCTGGCTGGGGTGGTGGCGGGTGTGGTGCTGGGCGCACTGACCTCCCTGGTCTTGCTGGCGCGGCCTGATATTTTCCAGGCCATGCAGTCGTTCATGTTGGGCAGCACGGCCTTTGTCGGCTGGAGCGCCTGCGGCGTCATGGCTTTGGTGTTGGTGGTATGCCTGCTGCTGGCGTGGCTGCTGGCGCCCGCGCTCGATGCCCTGGCACTGGGCGAATGGACGGCACGCACGCTGGGCCTGCCTTTGCCGTTGATGCGCACCGGGCTGGTGGCAGTGCTGGCGCTGGCTACAGGCGCGGCAGTAGCGCAAACCGGGTTGATCGCCTTCGTGGGACTGGCCGCACCGCATCTGGTGCGCGGCCTGGTGCAGGTGCGCCATGGCCTGCTGGCCTTGTTGAGCGTGT
>JAUNUE010000282.1 GCA_030538335.1 Allobrachymonas sp.
TGCAGCCGTACAGTTCGGCACCAAATTGCAGCGGCTCGCGGCTGGCTCCAGGTTGCTCGGGCCGCGTGTGCAGCACCGGCCCGCAGTAGCACAGCCGGGTGCTGCCGGGGCGGTTGAGCAGGTGGGCGTCGATGCGGGCGGTTTGCTGGGTGGTGTCGGCGCGCACGCCCAAGGTGCGGCCCGAGAGCAAATCCACCAGTTTGAAGGTTTGCAGATCGAGGTCTTCGCCGGTGCCGGTGAGCAGCGACTCGATATGCTCCACCAGCGGCGGCATGACCAGTTCGTAGCCGTAGCTGCGGGCGGTGTCGAGCAGTTCGCGCCGCAGATCTTCGATCAGCCGCGCCTCGCTGGGCAATACATCGGCAATGTGGTCGGGCAGAACCCAGGCAGACATGGAATAAAACGGCTGGCTGTTAAAAACAAAATTCTACAGGACAAAAATTTTTACATTTTTGCCGGAGTGTGCACAGCAACACATATTGCGGATCAAAGCGCCTGTACCCGCGATGGATCGGGCTTTTGCAGCCATTGCGCAAACTCGTCGGCCAGTTGCTGGCTGGCGGCAACGGCTTGCGTCCAGATGGCTACACGGCCATCGTGGTCGTGCATATGGGTTTTGAAATCGTTGCGGTCGGGCAGCTTGGCGTTGGGCAGGTTCGCCACCCATTCCGGTTTGGGTGCCAGCAGCACCATATGGTCGAGCGCAGAGGTGCTGCGGTGCCGCCCGCGCCATTGTTTGTCAAGCCAGCCCGGCACCACGGCCTGTTGAAAGTGCGGGTACAGCACAAGGGGCGCTGCGCCGTTGGCAGGCGCTGCCTGCCCCTGAAAAAAACGCAGATGCAGGTGGTAGTCGGTCAAACCGCCGTCCCAGTAAGCACCGCGCGGTGCACCGGGGATGTCGTGCACACCCTGCAGCACAAACGGAATCGAGCCGCTGGCCTGCATGGCGGGCATGAAGTTGCTGTGCGTCAAGGCCACGTGCCGGGTGCGGTAGTCGCTGGCGTCGAACGGCAAGGGGCCGGGTTGTGTGCCGCCCGCAGCGGAGGATGAAAACACCACCCGCTCCAGCCAGCCGCCCAGCGCGGGCCGGTGCACGGCGTTGGTGGCGTAAGCGGCCAGATAGCCCGGCACGCTGCGCCACAAGGTGTCGCGGCCCAATAGATGGCGGCCACGCGAGGTGAACACATGCAGGCGGTAACGGGGGTGATGCAGCACGGTCTCAATCTTGTCGCCAAAGCACGCCTGCAGGTTTCTCGTGAACGATGCGCTCACGTCTGCCGGGTGCGGCAGACGCCATTTGCCGCCGACCTTGCGCGGCTTCATCTCGCCGTGGATATAGCCTTGCTCCAGCAGTTCAAAACCAGCCAAAGCGTTGTCCAGACAGGCCGTAGCCATGCGCCAGGCGCCGATCGAAGCGCCCACCAGATGCACCGGCTGCGTGCTGCCCTTGAGCCAGTCGCCGAACAGGAGTCTGTCCATGCGCAGCAGCATCAGCCCTTTTGGGCCGCCTGCAGCAGCGGCGATGGCACCTACGTGCTGCGGCAACAGGCCGTGCGTGCGAATGTGTTGCAGCGCGGCAGGGCCGGCAAAGATGTTCAGGGCTTGCATAAGGAGTCGGCTCACAATTCTGGTGCCTATTTTCAGGCGAAATGCGTGCCTTGCTGCGCTTGCGCACCTGGCGCTTCTAAAATCGGGTATGTCTTTTCCTGATTCCGATATTTTTGGCGCTGCCAGTTTTGCCGCGCCTGCGCCGCAAACCGACTTTTTGTTGCAGGGGCTTAACCCTGAACAGACCCGCGCCGTGACCTTGCCCGACGAGCACGCGCTGATTCTGGCGGGTGCCGGTTCGGGCAAGACCCGCGTGCTGACCACACGCATTGCCTGGCTGCTGGCGCAGCAGCGCGTGTCGGCAGCGGGCATTCTGGCCGTGACCTTTACCAACAAGGCCGCCAAGGAGATGACGGCGCGCCTGTCGGCCATGCTGCCGCTGAA
>JAUNUE010000283.1 GCA_030538335.1 Allobrachymonas sp.
GGCGCAATTCGAGCAGGCAGGGCTGCTCAGCCGCAGGAGTTTCGCCGCCGACAAGGCCATCTACGAACTTGAAGAAGGCCAGCACCACGACCACCTGGTATGCCTGGATTGCGGCCACGTCGAAGAGTTTTACGATGCCGAAATCGAGAAACTCCAAACCGCCGTGGCGCGCAACAAGGGCTACCGCCTGCAGGAGCACTCGCTGAGCCTGTACGCGCACTGCAACAAGATCCAGTGTGCAAGGAAGAAATAGCTTCTTTCCGGTTGCTGCGCCTGCCGCTAGTCAATCGTCACGAAGCGCACTCCAGTATGGATCCGCTTCTATGACGAGGCACAGGGTACCGGCAGCCATGTAGTCGCCGTGGTCAGGGTGGTGGTGCGCACTTTTCTGGGGATGCGCAAACCGGAAATGGCTGATATAGCGCCCAAGATGGGCTGGAGCGCCGCTCAACTCCAGCCATCCGTCTTCGCCCAAGCGCAAAAGCACGCCATCTTGCGTTTTGCGCACCCGCAAGCCTTTGAGAAATGCATCGTAAGGCGCCGGACTGGCGCTGGTTTGCGCCTCCACATCAATGGATGTTGCATCAGAAGATAGAAAAGACTGGAGTTGCTGATGCAGCGCATTCAACTGCGCGGCGCTGTCCAGCAGCATGGAATCGTTTCCCGGAGAATAAAAAATCCGCATGGTGAAAACCGCTTGCCCTACACCGCCGCCCCATCCACAAACGCCTGCAGCGTGCCGGATTGCAGTTGCGTCCACTGCTCATTGCGTGTAAGCGGCAGGGTGGCAATCACGGCCACGCGGTCGTGCGGTTGGGTGACATCGGCAAAGTTCACTTCCACGTCTTCATCGCTCAAAGCGGCGGTGGTGAACGGGTGCTGGCGGACAACGTAGTGCAGGTTAGTGGAAGCGTGTGCCCACAGCGCCTGGCCGTTGGACAGGAGCATGTTGAACGTGCCGTGCGCGTGGATGGGCGGCAGCAGTTCGCGCAGCGTGCGCGTGAGTTCTTCCACGCCCGGAAAGGCCACGTGCGCCTTGGCGATTTCCTGCATGATCCAGCAGAAGGCGCGTTCGCTGTCGGTGTCGCCCACCGGGCGGAAGTGGCTGTGCAGACGCGGCTGGTAGTTTTCAAGGTTGCCGTTGTGCGCAAACACCCAGTACTGCCCCCACAGCTCGCGCACGAAGGGGTGGCAATTCTGCAGCGCCACCACGCCCTGCGTGGCCTTGCGGATGTGCGCGACCACGTTGCGGCTCTTGATGGGGTAGTGGCGAATCAGTTCCGCCACAGGCGAGGTGCTGGCCGCCGTATGGTCGATGAACAGGCGCAGGCCCTTGTCAGGCGCGGTAGCAGCATCTTTTGATGCGCCATCTTCTGCCAGCACCGGCACGCCTTCAAAAAAGGCAATGCCCCAACCGTCGGTGTGGTGATCGGTGACGCCCGCGCGCTGGGTAAAGCCGCTGAAGCTGAAGGTGATGTCGGTGGGGGTGTTGCAGTTCATCCCCAGAAGCTGGCACATGGTGATTGGTCGCTAAATGGCTGGAAACGTGGATTTTGCCAGCCATTGGCTCCGGCGACATGGCAACAGTTCCGGTTTTGAGCAGGAGTTCCGCTCTGCACAGAGTTCATGCGCCGGAATCGCCTGCGGCGGGTACAGATTACGAAGCTGAATTATGCGGGTTTTGAATCCTTAGCAGGATACCAATCCGCTTGCGTCGCAAAATATTCAAGAAGAGCAGCTAGGTTCGATAGCAATGTTGGATTGACTCGTTCAACATCATCCAATATTGGTTTAATAAAATCCCAATCATCATATAACTGACCAACAACAAGGTCTTTTGGTTCTAACAATATGTTGTATTTTTTATCATAAGCGACATTATGATAAAAATCGTGATTTAGTGGCAGCTCTTCAATTGACAAATCATGCTCTATATGACCTAGGATTGCATTTGTTATCATTCTTAAGTCACTTATTTATCCAAGGAAAACC
>JAUNUE010000020.1:0-13882 GCA_030538335.1 Allobrachymonas sp.
TGAACACCTCCATTGCTCCGTTGCCGACCCGGCCTGCATCGCGCCCGCGCCGCCATGCCTTGCTGCGCCGCCACAGCGTGCTGCCAGGATTCAACCTCGCTTTGGGGGTGTCTGTTTTGTATCTTTCGCTGGTAGTGCTGATTCCGTTGGCAGCCGTATTCATCACTGCCACAGAGCTGAGTTGGCCGCGCTTCTGGGCCATTACCAGCAATGCGCAGGCAGTGGCCTCTTATCGCCTGAGCTTCATGGCCTCGTTCGTGGCGGCCCTGCTCAATACCCTGTTCGGCCTGTTGATTGCCTGGGTACTGGTGCGTTATGAGTTTGCGGCGCGGCGCCTGCTCGATGCCCTGGTGGACCTGCCCTTTGCCCTGCCAACCGCCGTGGCAGGCATCGCATTGACCACGCTGTACGCGCCCAATGGCTGGATCGGGCAACACCTGCCATTCAAGGTCAGCTACACCCCCCTGGGCGTAGTGGTGGCATTGACCTTCATCGGCTTGCCCTTTGTGGTGCGCACCGTGCAGCCGGTGTTGCAAGACCTGCACAAGGAACAGGAAGAGGCCGCGGCCATGCTGGGCGCCAACCGCTGGCAGACTTTTGTACGGGTCCTGCTGCCCAGGCTGCTGCCTGCGTTGCTGACCGGGTTTTCGCTGGCTTTTGCACGCGCACTGGGGGAATACGGTTCGGTGATCTTCATTGCGGGCAACATCCCGTTCAAAACGGAAATCACCCCGCTGCTGATCATCGGCAAGATGGAGCAGCACGATTTGTCGGGTGCCACCACCCTGGCCGTGGTCATGCTGCTGGTCGCTTTTTTCATGCTGCTGGCCATCAACCTGTTGCAGGGCTGGAAACAGCGCCAACAAGCCACCTGAAAGGCACACAAACCCATGCCCGCTCCCCATGGCCATGTGCCCATCACACACGAACCAGCCTGGTTGCGCCGTACCCTGATCGCGCTTGCCATGCTGTATCTGGTGCTGTTCCTGCTGGTGCCGCTGGCCAGTATTTTCTACGAGGCATTCCACCAGGGGCTGGCCGTGTACTGGGCTGCCATTACCGATCCTGATGCGCTTGCAGCCATCAGGCTCACCTTGCTGGCCGCGGCCATTTCGCTGCCGCTCAACGCCGTGTTTGGCCTTGCGGCAGCCTGGGCAACCACCCGGTTTGATTTTTATGGCAAGAGCCTGCTGCTGACGCTGGTGGATTTGCCATTTTCCGTTTCACCCGTCATTGCCGGTCTGGCCTTGGTGCTGGTGTATGGCGCCAATGGCTGGATCGGCGGCTGGCTGCAATCACACGGCCTGCAGGTGATTTTTGCCGTGCCCGGCATCGTACTGGCAACCGTGTTCACCACTTTTGCGTTTGTGGCACGTGAGTTGATCCCGCTGATGCAGCAACAAGGCAGCGGTGAAGAAGAGGCCGCGCGCCTGCTGGGCGCCAGCGGCTGGCAGCTTTTCTGGCGCGTGACGCTCCCCAACATCAAATGGGCGTTGCTGTACGGCCTGATTCTGGGCAACGCCCGCGCCATGGGTGAATTTGGCGCAGTATCCATTGTGTCGGGCCATATCCGCGGTGCCACCAACACCATGCCTTTGCACATCGAAGTGGTCTACAACGAATACCAGTTTGCCGCCGCCTTTGCCGTGTCTTCCCTGCTGGCACTGCTGGCCTTGCTCACGCTGGTGCTCAAATATGCGGTTGAGCGCGTGCATGCCCGCAGGCAAGCACAGGCCACGCACGCCTGAGCGCAGGATTTTCAGCAAAAAACATGCACGTTCTCATCCAAGATCTCAACAAAGCCTTTGGCCACACCGTGGTGTGCGACCACCTGAACCTGGATATTGCCAGTGGCGAACTGGTGGCGCTGCTGGGCCCTTCGGGTTCGGGCAAGACTTCGCTGCTGCGCATCATTGCCGGGCTGGAGCTGCCCGACAGTGGCTCGGTGCTGTTCAACGGCCAGGACGTGACCTGGACCGACGCGCGCCAGCGCAACATCGGTTTTGTGTTCCAGCATTACGCGCTGTTCGGTCACATGACGGTGGCCGACAACGTGGCTTTTGGCCTGAGCGTGCTACCGGCCGCCCAACGCCCGCCGCGCAAGCAGATTGCCGAACGCGTGCAGTACCTGCTCGACAAGGTGCAACTGGGGCAGTTGGGCAAACGCTATCCGCATCAGTTGTCGGGAGGGCAACGCCAGCGCGTGGCACTGGCACGTGCGCTGGCCACCCAGCCCCAATTGCTTTTGCTGGATGAACCCTTTGGTGCGCTGGATGCCAAGGTTCGCAAGGATTTGCGCCGCTGGTTGCGCCAGATCCACCACGAGATGGGGGTGACCAGCATCTTCGTCACGCACGACCAGGACGAAGCGCTGGAAGTGGCCGACCGGGTAGTTGTCATGAACGCCGGCCACATCGAACAGGTGGGTAGCCCCACCCAAGTGTACGAGCAGCCCGCCACGCCTTTTGTGATGGAATTTCTGGGTGACGTCAACCCGCTGCACCCCAAGGGCAGCCATGCGCCCAGCTACGTGCGTCCGCACGAAATACAGGTGCTGCCCGTGGCCGATGCGGCCAGCAAACCCGTAGGCGCCATCGCTGCCACCTGGCACAGCACCCATGTAGTGGGGCCCTACACCTATATGGAATTTGTGCGCAACGCCGATTCGGCGCCGGTGCATGTGCAACTCACGCACAAGGAACACGAACTACTGGCCAGCCAGATACACCTGCAACCTGGCAGCCAGGTCTGGTTGCACCCGACGCGGGTGACGGAGTTTTTGGAAGGTGGCGCGGGGATTTGAATTCAGGCCCAGGTCTGGAAGTGCGGATAGACGTGCAAATAACCTCGGGGCACTGCTTGCACTTGCAAGGCGTGCCGACAGGGGTTACTCAACCACCGCATCCGCAGGCAGGCGCTGTAACATGGCCAGTGTGCGGGCAATGGTGCTGCGCAACTCGCGGCGATCGCAGATCATGTCGACGCCGCCTTTTTGCAGCAGGAACTCAGCCCGCTGGAAACCTTCAGGCAGCTTCACGCGCACGGTATTTTCGATCACGCGCGGGCCGGCAAAGCCAATCAAAGCCTTCGGCTCGGCAATGACCACGTCGCTGACAAAAGCAAAACCGGCACTCACGCCGCCCATGGTCGGGTCGGTGAGGACGCTGATGTAGGGCAGGCCTTTTTTTGCCAGACGGGTAAGCGCCGCATTGGTCTTGGCCATTTGCATCAGGCTCAGCAGGCCCTCTTGCATGCGGGCGCCACCCGTGGCGGTAAAGCACACAAACGGCACTTTCTGCGCAATGGCCTGTTCCACACCACGCACAAAACGTTCACCCACCACGCTGCCCATGCTGCCGCCCATGAAATCAAATTCAAAGCATGCGGCGACCAGATTCACGCTGCATACGCTACCACCCATGACCACGAGCGCGTCGGTTTCGCCGGTGTTTTCGAGCGCCTCTTTCAGGCGCTCGGGGTATTTGCGGCTGTCCTTGAACTTGAGCGGGTCGACCGGCAGCACTTCCTGGCCGATTTCATAGCGCCCTTCGGCGTCAAGAAAAGCATCCAGCCGCGCACGGGCGCTAATACGGTGGTGGTGGTTGCACTGCGGGCAGACATTCTGGTTCTGCTCCAGATCGGTGCGGTAGAGCACCGCTTCGCAGCTCGGACATTTGATCCACAGCCCCTCGGGCATGGCCGAACGGCGCTCGGCGGTGGTTGCCGCCTTGGTCGTTTTGGGCGGAAGTAATTTTTCAAGCCAACTCATGGGAACAACGATACCCCAAAAAATGCAAGGTGGGCGGATTATGCATCCAAAGCCGCACGGATTTCGCGGAGAAACTGCACGAAGGGCGCGGGCACTTGCGCATCCTTGTTTTCAGCTTCTCCTGCTTCGAGCAATTGCAACAGTTTGCTGCCGATGACCACGGCATCGCCGTGTTCTGCCACCGCGCGCGCGCTGGCCGCATCGCGGATGCCAAAGCCCACGCCCACGGGAATGCGCACATGCTGGCGGATGCGCGCGAGCATGTCTGCCACGGCCGTTGTATCGAGTGCACTGGAGCCAGTAACGCCCTTGAGCGACACGTAATACACATAGCCGCTGGCCAACTGCGCCACCTGCTGGATGCGCTCGTCGGTGGATGTGGGCGCGAGCAAAAAGATCTGGTCGAGGCCATTCTTGCGCAGGGCGGCGGCAAATTCAGCACTTTCTTCCGGCGGATAGTCCACCACCAGAACGCCATCCACACCGGCCTGGGCGGCATCGCGCACAAAAGCATCGGCACCATGCTGCAGGTTGTAGCTTTCGACCGAGTTGGCGTAGCCCATCAGCACCACGGGTGTGGCATCGTTTGCCTGGCGAAATGTGCGCACTGCAGCCAGCACCTCCGCCAGCCCCACGCCGTTGGCAATGGCGCGCTCGCCTGCAGCCTGCACCACGGCGCCATCGGCCATCGGGTCGCTGAAGGGCACGCCCAGTTCGATCAAATCCACACCCGCATCGACCGCAGCCTGCATCAAGGGCACGGTGCTGTTGGCTTGCGGAAAGCCGGTCATCAAATAGGGAATCAACGCCTTGCGGCCCTGCTGTTGCAAACGTTCAAAAGTGCTGGCGATACGGCTCATGAGAATGTCCTTCGTAGTTCGGTAATGGTGGCAGCGTATCAAGCAAGTCGTTCGCTGACCTGTCAAGCAAGAAAAAACCCGGCAGTTGCCGGGTTGTGCACGGATGTATGCATTTATTCAATGGCAACGTCCACACGCCGCGCTCTGGCGTCTGCGCCATCGGTTTGCGGCATGAATTCCGGTTTTTTCAGATCCATGCTGGACTCGGCAACGCCCTCGGCCAGCAAGGCATCACGCACCGAAAAGGCCCGCTGCTTGGCGAGTTCGGCGTTCAACTCGGCGCTGCCGGTGCTGTCGTGGTAGCCGCTGATGATGAGTTTTTTACCGGCCTTGGCGGCAGCTACGGCCTCTGCCAGCGCTTCTTTGGCGCCCTTGGCAATTTCGGCCTTGCCTGAAGCGAAATAGAACTGCACCACGCCATCGACCACTTCGATGCGTGCCTCGTCGGCCTGTGCCTGGGCTGCGCCAGCGCCGACACTTGCCCCTGCAGACGCTGTCTGGCCAACCACGCCACTGGCCGCTGCTACAGGGCTGCCTTTGCCAGCGTTTGCCTTGCGCACGGTTCTGATGCCTGCGCACATGCTGACACTCAATGCGATCAAAATGGCCAGCAAGACAATGGCCGCCACGACCACATTCTCTCGCTGGTTGTTATCTTCGCCCGCCATACATAACCCCCTGAAAAATGACTTCTATCGGTACCGGCTTGCCATACGCAACCCGGCAAAACAAACCGCTGCATTGTAAAAGATGTATCCGCGTATTTTCCGGTACCGCCTCCCCGGCCTATTTCTGCAGCAAGCCCACGGCAAAGGCAGTGCCCTGCACGCTGCGCGCAAACTGGGCATAGCCTTTGGCATTGGCATGCACCGCATCCGAGCGCAAACTTTCGTCGGCCAGCACTTCACTCCAGCCTTCGCGTTGCAAAGGCAGTTTCAATTCCTTGGCAATGTCGGCATACAGGGTGTGGTCGGTCATCTGGCCCAAGGCGGCCGCCAGACTCAAGCGCGGCACGGCTACCAGCAGTACCTGTGCGCCGCTGGCTTGGGCTTGCTGGCAGATGGCGGCAATATTGGCGCGGGTGTCGCCTTCAGGCCATTTGCGCAAAAAATCGTTGCCGCCAATGCTTACGATCACGAGCTGGGGCTGGTGTTCCTGCAGCAAGGCAGGCAGCCGCTCCAGTGCCTGCGCTGAAGTATCGCCTGCCACGCCGGCATTGATGACGTTCCAGCCGGTCAGTTGCGCCAGCACCACCGGATACGCCGTATCGGGCGAAGCGCCCGTGCCATAGGTGAGTGAGTCACCCAATGCCAGCACCGTGCTGCCTGCAGGTACGGCCTTTGCCGTTGATTTTTTGGCGCTGCAGGCTGCCAGCGGCAAGCCAAAAACCAGAGCCAGTGCCCAGATCGCAAGCCACCGTCGCCAAGTGGTACGCATCACACAAACTCCCGTTTCAAGCCGCCCCTTTGGCCACATGCCCGCGCATGGAAGGCCGGTCGTAATAATCAGCCCCCGACAGATCGGCCACCGTGCCCACGTCCTTATCACCCCGCCCCGACAGACACACGAGGATGCTTTGCTCAGGCCGCATGGTCTTGGCCAGCTTCATGGCGTAGGCCACGGCGTGGCTGGATTCCAGCGCCGGGATGATGCCTTCAGTGCGGCACAGGTAATGGAAGGCATCGAGCGCTTCCTTGTCGGTAATGCCCACGTACTCGGCGCGGCCCGTGTCCTTGAGCCAGGCGTGCTCGGGGCCGACGCCGGGGTAATCCAGCCCGGCGCTGATGCTGTGCGTCTCGGTAATCTGCCCCTGCGCGTTTTGCAGGATGTAGGTGCGGTTGCCGTGCAACACACCGGGGGCGCCTTTTTGCAGGCTGGCGGCGTGCTTGGCCGTTTCCAGGCCTTGTCCGGCTGCCTCCACGCCGATCAGGCGCGTACTTTCATGCTGGATGTAGGGGTAGAAAATGCCCATGGCGTTGCTGCCACCGCCCACGCAGGCCAGCACGGCATCGGGCTGCTTGCCATTGTTTTGCTCGGGCATTTGCTGCAGGCATTCTTCACCGATCACGCTTTGAAAATCGCGCACCATCATTGGGTAAGGATGCGGCCCGGCCACCGTGCCGATGATGTAGAAGGTGTTGTCCACATTCGTCACCCAGTCGCGCATGGCCTCGTTGAGCGCGTCTTTCAGCGTTTTGCTGCCCGATTCGACCGGCACCACGGTCGCGCCCAGCAGGTTCATGCGGTAGACATTGGGGCTTTGGCGCTTCACGTCTTCGCTGCCCATGTAGACCACGCATTCCATGCCATAACGCGCGCAGATGGTGGCAGTGGCTACACCGTGCTGGCCCGCGCCGGTTTCGGCAATGATGCGCGGCTTGCCCATGCGTTTGGCGAGCAGCGCCTGGCCGATGGTGTTGTTGATCTTGTGCGCGCCGGTGTGGTTCAAATCTTCGCGTTTCAAATAGATTTGTGCGCCGCCCATCTCGCGGCTCATGCGCACCGCGTGGTACACGGGCGAGGGGCGACCGACGAAATGCGCCAGCTCGTGCTTGAACTCGGCGATGAATTCCGGGTCGTGCTGGTATTTGGCGTAAGCGGCCTTGAGTTCGTCAATGGCATGGGTCAGCGTCTCGGAAATGAAGGCGCCGCCATAAGGGCCAAAATGGCCTTGGGAATCAGGTTGGGAGTAGGGTTGCATGTGAGAGTCCTTGAATACGGGTTCAGGACGCAGAGGATGCAAAGGTTACGCAAAAGTCGCAAAAATACATTTCAAATATGTATTTCTTTTGCGTACTCTGCGTAATCTCTGCGGCCTCTGCGTCCGGCTATTGGGGTTTTAAAACATCCGCCGCACGCACGGCGGCGATAAAGGTCTGGATTTTGTCAGCGCTCTTGATGCCGGGCGCGCTTTCTACGCCTGAGCTGACATCTACCGACAGCGACTTGAAGCGCTCACGCAGCAGGCGCACACCATCGCCCACGTTTGCAGGTGTCAACCCACCACTCAAGACGAGGTGAGCGTCGGCGTTTGTTGAAAGCTGTGACCAATTGAATGCCTTGCCGCCACCGCCATAACCTGCGACCTTGGCGTCGAGCAGGATGGCCTGGGCGAAAGAGTAATCCTGGCAAAATTGTAGCAAGTCAAACGGGGGGGCGTCCGCTTCCAGCGGAATATGCGCCGCACGCCAGAACGCCCTGCGCCCCTGTTGCGTTGCCTCAGCGCAGCGCTGCGGCGTTTCATCGCCATGAAATTGCCAGATGGCATGCGGCACCGCGTCTTGCGCTTCTTGCAACAGATCATCTGCCGCATTCACAAACAAAAGCACGGGCGTGACACACGGTGGCAAACGCCGCGCCAGTTCGGCAGCACGCGCCACCGTTACGGCACGCGGGCTGGGCGGATACAGCACAAAGCCCAGCGCATCGGCACCTGCCGCAGCGGCAGCATCTACATCCTGCTCGCGCGTCAGGCCACAAATCTTGATGCGGGTGCGGGTGGGCAGCGAAGATGGCATGTTCATGCGGCATTGTCGCATTGCCAAACGGCACATGCAGCCACTGCCAGTGCCGGTATGCGACGGGCGATTTGCACGCAACACCGATCGGGCGTACAACCATGGGGCAAGACAGGAGCTCGCCATGCCCATCGCCCTCAAACGCGCCTACGATGACCCTGCGCCATCTGATGGCACACGCATACTCGTTGACCGCATCTGGCCCAGAGGTCTGACCAAAGAAGCAGCGCAAATCGACCTGTGGTTGAAAGAGGTGGCGCCATCTACTGCCTTGCGCAAATGGTACGGACACGATCCGGAAAAATGGCCGGACTTCCAGCAAAAATACCGCGCCGAGCTGGAAGGCAACCCGGCTGTGGATGAACTCCGCGCCATGGCCAAAAAAGAAAAAGTGACCCTGGTTTTTGCCGCCAAAGACGAAAAACACGCCAACTCCGTGGTGCTCAGGGAGGTATTGCAAAACAAGCAGGGATGAAGCAGCAGAAAGAAACCCACAGCCCCATTCGAATACTTTCTGTCTGCCATCTACTGGTAAACACCTAGATTCGCATCATGAAATCTACTTTGTCCTCCGCATTTTTCGAGCTCGCAGGCGAACCACCGTGCTAGACTTTTCCCTTCAACCCGGATTCTCCATCAGGGCTTGGGATGGCAGTGTGTGCAGTTGCGGGGCAGTTTTGTCCCGGCTGAGGAGTTCGTGGCTTGCGCCACGGACGACGAAGAGGGGCAAAAATGGCCGCAAATGCCGCACTGACACCCAAGCAGCGCCAAAGGAGCGCCTGATGGGGAATCCGGGTTCAATTGGAAAGGGGATTTAGATCATGTCTCGCAAATTGGTTCTGGCTCTGTTGGCTGCCTGCTCTACTGCAGCTTTTGCCCAAGTGAATATCGGTGTGACGGTTTCTGCCACCGGCCCGGCTGCATCTTTGGGTATTCCTGAAAAAAACACCATCGCCCTGCTACCCAAAACCATCGGTGGCCAGAAGGTCAACTACATCGTGCTGGATGACGCCACCGATCCCACGGCTGCCGCCAAAAACATCAAGAAGCTGGTGACCGAGAACAAGGTCGACGCCGTGATTGGCACCACCGCTACGCCTGGCACGCTGGCCATGATCGATACCGCCGCCGAAAGCGGCACGCCCATGATTGCCCTCAACGGCAACGCCCTGGTGGTAGAACCCATGGATGCCAAGCGCAAATGGGTGTTCAAAACCGCCCAGAACGACACCCTGATGTCCACCGCCATTGCCGAACACATGGCCGCCCGCAAGGTCCGCAAGGTGGCCTTCATCGGTTTTGCCGATGCCTATGGCGAAGGTTGGCACAAGGAGTTTGTGAAGGCAGCTACGCCCAAGGGCATTACCGTCACCGCCAACGAGCGTTACCAGCGCAACGACACTTCGGTAACCGGCCAGGTGCTGAAAATCATCGCTTCCAGGCCCGATGCCGTGTTGATTGCCGGATCGGGTACGCCCGCTGCCCTGCCGCAAAAAGAACTCAAAGGCAAGGGCTACAAAGGCCTGATCTACCAGACCCACGGTGTGGCCAACAAAGACTTCTTGCGCATTGGCGGCAAGGATCTGGAAGGCACCTTCCTGCCCGTAGGCCCCATGGTGGTAGCCTCGCAACTGCCTGACAGCAACCCGGTCAAGAAATCGGCGCTGGCTTACGTTGCCAAATACGAAGCCGCCCATGGTGCAGGCAGCATCAGCTCTTTCGGCGGCCACGCCTGGGATGCCGGTGTGCTGTTGACCAACGCCATTCCGCAAGCACTCAAGGCCGCCAAGCCCGGCACGAAGGAATTCCGCGAGGCGCTGCGTACCGCGCTTGAAAACACCAAAAACGTTGCCGGTGCCCATGGCATTTTCAATATGGGCCCGCAAAACCACCAGGGGCTGGACAACCGTGCCCGTGTCATGGCCACCATTGAAAACGGCACCTGGAAACTGGTCAAGTAATTGGTACACTCCTTCTAAGTGGTTCTATTTTCCGCCATCTGACCTGGCTTGGTCAGATGGCGGTCTTGTTTTGTTGATAGGCGCAATGGACTTGCAGGTTTTTTTGTTGCTGGCGCAAGATGGCATCAGCAACGGCGCGATTTATGTGCTGCTGGCACTGGCACTGGTGCTGGTGTTTGCCGTTACCCGCGTCACTTTTGTTGCACAGGGTGAATTCGTTACCTACGGTGCACTCACGCTGGCACTGCTGCAGGCGGGCAAAACGCCCGGCACGCTCTGGCTGGTGCTGGTCATGGGTGCCATCATCACGGTCATGGACGGTGTTGCCATGGTGCGCCGTGGCGCATGGCGCCGACTGCTGCCACTGCTGGCCTTCAATCTGGGGTTTCCGGGCGTATGCGCCGCCCTGCTGTTTGCCATGCCCTGGGCCGAAATGCCGATGCTGGCCCAGGCACTGATGACGCTGGCGCTGGTTGTGCCTTTGGGGCCGATGCTCTACCGCCTGGTGTTCCAGCCACTGGAAGCCAAATCCACACTGGTCAAGCTCATTGCCTCGGTCGCCGTGCATATGGCGCTGGGCGGCCTGGGCCTGCTGTTTTTTGGGGCGGAGGGCTTTCGCACCACCCCTTTCACCGAAGCCAGTTTTGACGTGGCCGATATTCCGGTACAGGGGCAAAACATTGTTGTGGTGGCATCTTCGCTACTGCTGATTCTGGCGCTGTACTTTTTCTTTGACCACACGATCCGCGGCAAGGCCTTGCGTGCCACCGCCATGAACCGTACCGGCGCACGGTTGATGGGCATTTCGCCCGCACTGGCCGGACAACTGAGTTTTCTGCTGGCCTCGGCCATCGGCGCGTTCTCGGGCATTTTGATCGCGCCCATCACCACCATCTACTACGACTCGGGCTTTTTGATCGGACTCAAGGGCTTTGTCGGCGCCATCATCGGCGCATTGGCGTCCTATCCTGTGGCGGCGCTGGGCGCGTTGGCCGTGGGCTTGCTGGAGTCGTACTCGTCGTTCTGGGCCAGCGCGTACAAAGAGGTGATCGTGTTCACCCTCATCATTCCGGTGTTGCTGTGGCGTTCGCTCACCACCCGCGATGCGCATGAGGAAGAAGACGAATGAAGCCGTATCTGCGTTACCTGCCTTTGGCCTTCGCCTTGGCGGCCATTCTCGTCGCGCCGCTGGTACTGCCGGAATTTTCCGTCACCCTGCTCAACTACATCGGCCTGTATGCCCTGGTGGCCCTGGGGCTGGTGCTGCTCACGGGCATAGGCGGCCTCACCTCCTTCGGGCAGGCGGCCTTTGTGGGCATAGGCGCGTACACCACCGCTTACCTCACCACAGCGCACGGTTTGTCGCCCTGGCTTACGCTGTTTGCGGGTTTGGCCATTACCGCTGCCATTGCCCTGTTTCTGGGCAGCATGACGCTGCGCATGGAAGGCCACTACCTGCCGCTGAGCACCATTGCCTGGGGCATCAGCCTGAACTTCCTGATCGGCAACCTTGAATTTCTGGGCGGCCACACGGGCTTGGGGGGCATTCCTGCGCTTGAAGTTTCGGGGTTTGAAATCACCTCGATGCAGCACTTCTACTACCTGATCTGGGCCTTGCTGCTGCTGGCCATGCTGGCCATCCACAACCTGCTGGATTCGCGTCCGGGCCGGGCCATTCGCGCGCTGAAAGGCGGCGTGGTCATGGCCGAGGCCATGGGCGTGAACACACACCGCACCAAAACCACCATCTTTCTGATCGCTGCCTTGCTGGCCAGCCTGTCGGGCTGGCTGTACGCACACATGCAGCGCTTTGTCAGCCCCACGCCGTTTGCCTTGGGTCAGGGCATTGAATACCTGTTCATGGCCGTAGTGGGCGGTGCAGGCAGCGTATGGGGCGCCGTGCTGGGTGCGGGCGTCATCACCATTGTCCAGCAGTGGCTGCAGGACTGGTTGCCGCAGGTCATTGGTGCCAGCGGCAATTTTGAAACCATTGTTTTCGGCATTGTGATGGTGCTGGTGCTGCAGTACGCGCACAACGGCATCTGGTCATGGGTGGCACGCTGGTGGCCTGCCTCATCCAAACCGTGGGTTCCGATAAAGGATGTTGAAGGCGCGTCTGCCCTGCCCCAACGCGCGGTGCCCGCTGCCGGTTGCTCGAAGTGAACGAAGTCACCAAACGCTTTGGCGGGCTGGTCGCCAACAACCAGGTTTCGCTGCACGTCAACGCGGGCGAAATACTGGCCCTGATCGGCCCCAACGGCGCAGGCAAAAGCACCCTGTTCAACTGCATCTCGGGCGTGGCGCCATTGAGCGAAGGCCGTATCACCCTCAACGGCCAAAACATCGAGCGCCGCTCACCGCGCGCCATTGCACGTCTGGGCTTGAGCCGCACCTTCCAGCATGTGCGCCTGCTGGGGCAGATGTCGGTGCTCGAAAACGTGGCTCTGGGCGCACACCTGCGTGGCCAGCAAGGCGTGCTGCCTTCTGCCCTGCGTTTGCAGCGCCCTGAAGAAAACCGCCTGCTGGCCGAAGCCGCACGCCAGATCGAGCGCGTAGGCTTGCAGGACTCCATGGCAGCGCCTGCTGCCAGTCTGCCGCTGGGCCAGCAGCGCATGGTCGAAATTGCCCGCGCGCTGTGTGCCGACCCCACGCTGCTGCTGCTGGATGAACCCGCCGCGGGCTTGCGCTATCTCGAAAAACAGGCGCTGGCAGATTTGCTGAAAAAGCTGCGGGCACAAGGCATGGGCATTTTGCTGGTCGAGCACGATATGGACTTTGTCATGGGCCTGGCCGACCGCGTGGTGGTGATGGAATTTGGCGAAAAAATAGCCGAAGGCAGCCCTGAAGAAGTGCAGCGTGATCCGCGGGTGCTGGAAGCCTATCTCGGAGGTGTCGAATGACAAACACCACCCGCTCCACCACAGAACCGCTGCTGCAAGTGCGCAATGCCTGCGTCTCCTACGGCAAGGTGCAGGCGCTCAACAACATCGACCTGGCCATCCATCCTGGTGAAATCGTCACCGTGATTGGCCCCAACGGCGCAGGCAAAACCACGCTGCTGTCGGCACTGATGGGCTTGTTGCCGCTGCAGGGCGAGGTGCGTTACCAGGGCCAGATGCAAGGGCCGGATCGCCAGGTGGAATCACTGGTACGCCAGGGCTTTACGCTGGTACCTGAAAAGCGCGAGCTGTTTGCGCAGATGTCGGTGTACGACAACCTGCTGCTTGGCGCTTTTGACCGCTACCGCCGCGGGCAAAAAGACCACGCCAACACGCTGGAAGAAGTTTTTACCCTGTTCCCGCGCTTGCGTGAGCGCAGCAAGCAGCAGGCAGGCACCCTCTCGGGCGGCGAGCGGCAAATGCTGGCCATGGGCCGCGCCATGATGGCCAAGCCCACCCTGCTCATGCTTGACGAGCCAAGCCTGGGGCTGGCGCCGCTGATCGTGAAAGAAATCTTCCGCACCATCGTGCAATTGCGCACCACGGGCGTTTCGGTGCTGCTGGTGGAACAAAACGCCCGCGCCGCGCTGCAGGTATCCGACTTTGCCTATGTGCTGGAATCCGGCGAAATCGCCCTGTCCGGCCCCAGCGCCGAACTGGCAAATGACCGCCGCGTCATGGAAAGTTATCTGGGCCTGGGGCACAAAACCCACGCCGAAGCATCCGCGCAGCCACAAGCCTGACTGCCCCGTGCGGGCGCGGTTACCATCGGCGCCATGGTCATGAACAAGCTGGATCTGCGCTCCATTGCCCTGCTCACCCTGCCGCCGCTGAT
>JAUNUE010000020.1:13892-15393 GCA_030538335.1 Allobrachymonas sp.
TGATGTGGGCGGGCAACGCGATTGTCGGGCGCATGCTGGCAGACCATGTGCCGCCCATGACGTTGAATTTTGTGCGCTGGGCGCTGGCCTCGCTGGTCTTGCTGCCGCTGGCCCCCTGGTTGCTGCGCCGGGGCAGCGGTTTTGCCGGGCACTGGAAGCGCTTCATGCTGCTGGGGCTGGTGGGCGTGGGCCTGTACAACTCGCTGCAATACCTGGCGCTCAAAACCTCCAGCCCGCTGAACGTGACGCTGGTGGCCGCCAGTTCACCCCTGTTCATGATGCTGGTGGGCGCCTTGTTCTTTCAGGCGCATGTGCGCCGCATGCAGGTGATTGGCGCGTTGCTGTCTTTGGCGGGTGTGGCACTGGTATTGAGTCGCGGCCATTGGGCGCAATTGCGGGCGCTGCAATTGGTACCGGGCGACGTATTCATGCTGCTGGCCGCGCTCTCGTGGGCTTTTTACAGCTGGATGCTCACCCAACGGCGCGAGCCTGAAGCCATACGGCAAGACTGGGCGGCGATGCTGCTGGCGCAAACCCTGACCGGCAGCATTTGGGCGGGCCTGTTCACCGTGGCCGAATGGGGATTTTTCAACCCCACCCTGCACATGACATGGGGCGTGGCGCTGGGCGTGCTTTTCATCGTGCTCGGCCCGGCCGTGCTGGCCTACCGCGCCTGGGGGCTGGGCGTGCAACAGGCGGGCCCCACGCTGGCGGCGTTCTTCACCAACCTCACCCCGCTGTTTACCGCCCTGCTCTCGACCCTGATCCTGCGTGAATGGCCGCAGTGGTACCACGTGCTGGCGTTTGTGCTGATTGTGGGTGGCATCTGGTTTTCTGCAAAAAGGTAAGGGTAAGCGACGCCCCACCCTTCTTCATAGCCCTTTAACACACATCTATACTATGCAACCTGACCTGATCCCGATTTTCAAAATGGGTATCGGCGCAACTTCCCAAGGAGATGCTTGATGAAACTTTTCCGACTTGCCCCCATGGGCGCCCTGAGCCTGTCGCTGCTATTGGCTGCCTGCGGACAACAGGGCGCCGAAGCCCCGAAGGCAGCAACCAGTGCGCCTCCTGTGGCTGCAGCGCCTGCACGCGCCAAAAGCGAACTGGTACGCAACAACGGCTCGGAGCCAGAAACGCTTGACCCCAGCCTGGCCTCCAGCGTGCCTGCCAACAACATCATCCGCGACATGTTTGAGGGGCTGACGGCCGTCGACAACAAAGGCAACCCCACCGCTGGCGTGGCCGAAAGCTGGGAACAGACTGATCCCACAACCTGGGTCTTCAAGCTGCGCCAGAACGCCAAGTGGTCCAACGGCGACCCGGTAAAAGCCGGTGACTTTGTCTATGGCATGCAACGCCTGGTCACGCCCGCCACGGCATCAAAATACGCCGACACCTACGGCACTTTCCTGCTCAACGGCAAGGAAGTTATCGCTGGCCAAAAACAACCCTCAGAGCTGGGTGTAAAAGCAATTGATGATTACACGCTGGAAGT
>JAUNUE010000021.1 GCA_030538335.1 Allobrachymonas sp.
GCGGCCGGGGCAGACGGTGGGCTACGGCGCCACCTTTACGGCTGACCGTACCTTGCGCATCGGCATTGTGGCCTGCGGCTATGCCGACGGCTATCCGCGTGTGTGCCCTACCGGCACGCCGGTGCTGGTAAACGGCCACCGCAGTCGCACGCTGGGCCGCGTCAGCATGGACATGCTGGCGGTTGACCTTACGCCCGCAACCACGGCCCTTCCTGCCGATGCGCTTGTCGGCATGGGCAGCGAGGTCACGTTATGGGGCTGTGCCAGCAACGGCGCGGTGTTGTCGATTGACGAGGTGGCCGCCGCCGCAGGCACGCTGGGTTACGAGCTGATGTGTGCGCTGGCGCAACGGGTGCCGGTGCGGGTGGAGTAGGGATATGAACCGGGTCAAGGCCTGCCTGTAAGGCCTCACCTCATCGCCAGCCTGTCGAAATCCAGACACCAGCAGCCCTTCGACAAGCTCAGGGCGAACGGTTTGATGAATTGACCCTTCACGCTTTTTCAGACAAAAAGCATTGCCGTGACGGCTGCACCCGGATCAGTATGGAGATGTCGCACCGCGTGGGCATAAATGCCCACGCTACCTGACCCCTGATTTATTGGGGCTGCACCCAAATCAGCTTGCCATTGGCTTCGTCGGTCACCACATACAGCAATCCGTCCGGCCCCTGGCGCACATCGCGCAGGCGCTCGTTCACGTCTTCGAGCAGTTTCTGTTCGGCCACAACCTTGCCGTCTTTCAATTCCAGCCGCGCCAGGTATTTGAATTTGAGTGCCGCCACGAACAGATTGCCTTGCCACGCTGCGCCGTAGCGCTCGCTGGTCAGGAACGTCATGCCTGCAGGCGCGATTGAGGGCGTCCATTGGTACAGGGGTTGCTCCATACCGGGTTTGCTGCTGGTGCCTTCGCCGATCTTGCTGCCGTCGTAGTTCACGCCGTGACTGATCACGGGCCAGCCGTAGTTTTTGCCGGCTTGCGGCAGGTTGATTTCATCGCCGCCCTTGGCACCGTGTTCGTTGGTCCAGAAGGTGCCATCGGGCGCGGAGGTGGCGCCCTGCACATTGCGGTGGCCGTAGCTCCAGATCTCAGGCAATGCGCCTGCCTTGCCAACAAAGGGGTTGTCTTGGGGCACTCTGCCGTCCTTGCCCACGCGCACGATCTTGCCGTGGTGGTTGTCAAGCGTTTGGGCGTCGTCGCGGCGGCTGAAACGCTCACCGAGTGTGAGGAACAGCGTGCCATCGGGCTTGCCGCCCACCATGCGCTCGACGATGCGGCAGCCGAAGTGCGCGGTGCTGGCGATTTTGGGTTGCTGGCTGAACAACACCTTCACATCTTCGAGCCGGGTGTTGTCGGCAGAAAGCCTGGCGCGGGCCAACGCCGTGCTGTTGGTGTTGCCGCTGCCGGGTTCGGCGTAGCAGAAGTAGACGGTACGGTTCTGCGCAAAAGCGCTGTCGGTGATCACATCAAGCAGGCCACCCTGCCCGCCTGCGGCAATGGGCGGCAGCCCTGCGACGGGCGGCTGCACCCGGCCATCGGCCTCGATCACGCGCAAACGGCCGGGGCGTTCGGTAACGAGAAAGCGGCCTTCGGGGAGAAACGCCACGGCCCAAGGGTGCTCCAGACCTTTGGCAATGGTCTGTGCAACAGCGCCCTTGGTCGCAAGTGCGGGAGATGCCGCAGATGTGGCAGAGGGTGGGGTTGCTGCAGTTGCTGGCTTGTCCGGCCTTTGCGCTTCAGCGCAAGCGCTGAAAAGTGTGGTACACACCAGCAGGACAGGCGTCAGGCGGCTGGAGCGTAAAGTGGAAGGGAATTGCAACATACGCACCTCCATGCATGTTGATGGGGATTACGGTCCTTCCATGCGTCATGGAAGCAGATGGAGCGATGATGCCGCGTTTTCCAAATCCTATCACTGAGGCAGGACATTCCTGCTGGCAACGTTTCGCATGAAGATTTCTGGCGCACACAATGGGAGCAGCGCATGCAACAAAAATCCAGATATAAAAAAACCGCCCGGTAGAGGGCGGTTTTCAAATTTGGGGCCATATTACTTGGACTGATCAGCCGTACGGTGCCAGTAAGTGCGCTTGGGTTTGGCACAGATCTGGATGGCCCGTTTGCGTGCGCCCAGCGCTGACTTGGCATCAGCCGCGCTGCCACTGGTAGCCACCTGGCTGCACCATGCGTTAAGGTCATCACCACCTTCTTCATCTTTACGGCTGTCCAGCCCAATGCCCTTGTCGCTGGAATCACCCCCGCCGCCAATGATGAAGGGGAGGCGGCGCTCTTCTCCGTTCACATTGACTGTGACCACACCCGTCACAGGCGACGGAGGCATGCCACCGCCATCCAGCACCGTGGTATTGAGTTGCCCCGTCATGAAATTCACGGCATAGCTGCGTGCCTGCCCCAGATTGGGCTGGCAGACATTGGCTTCCCTGGACTTGGGCTGATTGGTGCCGAAATAGGCAATGCCTGAGAAGATGGCTGGTGCGTTCACGCCCTTTTCGCCACTGTTTTGAAGCAGTACCACCAGCCCTTTTATGGCCTTTCTGGCCTCTTCCGTAGCAGGTTCCTGGTAGGAAACAGTGGTGGCATTGAAAAGACCCGCAGGAATGTCACTGGAAAACGAACTGCTGCCGTCTACCACGGGCACTATCGGGTTCGTTTTCAGGTCGCTGCCGTCTGCCTTGGTATTGAAGTCCTTGATCATGTAGAACCGGTTGATAACAGAGGCTGCGCCATTCGCCAGCAAGGGGTGCTCGCGGTCACCGGTAACGGCAACAACAGCGTCGTACCCGGGGCCGGCAGAAGAAACCGTTGGCGGGAAGAAGAACTTGCGGCGTGTGGCGTTGGAGCCGCCCAAGTCGGCCAGCAGGTTGGTTTGCCATTTGCTGACACCGTTCGCGCCATCATCGATCAGGTCTACGCGCCAGATCTTGCCCCCCGTGTCGGCGGCATAGAGGCGGTCGATCGTGCCATCAAAATCGCGGTCGATCATGGTCACATCAGCCGGAATAGAGTGCGTCATGCTCGACAGTTGGCAGGGGTTGCCCTCACACTGGTTGGCGCTGCCACCCGGTGCGGCTTGCCAGATCTTTGCGCCGGTAATAGCGTCAATGATGAAGATACCGCGGCCCATGGTGTTGGTTTCTGCAGGTTCCTTGTCTTCTGCAGGGTCGTAACCGGCACCAAAAATCAATACCGGGTTGGTGCGCCCCTTGACCTTTGCCACCATCGGCTGCGACCAGGTTTGGCCCAACTCCCCAAATCCGTTCGTTTCATGGGTGATTTTCCACATGAACTTGGGATTGGCAGGGTCGCTTACGTCCAGCGCATACAGCAGGCGGCCGCCCCGCCGCGCCGACAGATAAAGATACGTTTTGCCCGTGCTGGCATTGCGGTAGTAGCTCGGCGAACCGTCAAAGAAATAGTCTTTGGTTTGCGCATCGGCAGGGGATGCGGAACCTACTTTCAATGTCGGGGCATTGGCATGCAGGCGTTCGAGCTTGGGGAAGAATTCTGGCGGAATGAAACTCCAGAGTTCGCCACCGGGCATGACCTTGACGTTGTTGTTGCCGGCATCCTTGACCGTGATGGAGCAATCATCCGACAGGGTGCAGTTTCCCTTGGGCTTTGTTGGGTCTGTGGTGTTGTTGGGCTGGTTGCCGTTGATGGCGCGGAACAGACCATCGTTGGAACCATAGAACACCACCGTGCCTCTGGCAGGAATCTTGGTGCCGTTGGCGTCGGTGAATTCGCCGTAATTGATCACCGCAGGGCGCGAATGCAGCACATCACCGTGGATGGAGCCGCGTACCGTGATGGTATCGACTGGCGGCAGGCTCGCTTCTGGCCCAGCCCCGGCGTCGGCATCCTGAGCGGCGGTATCACGGCCACGGAACCAGGCCACCAGGTTACTGAAGGCGGTTTGGGCCATATCAGTAAAGCCAGACCACCATGTTTTTGCCGTTGCCGTATTGGTGAATGGCATGGTGCTCAGCGCAGCACCATTGGCACAGTTATTGCCAGCGCAGGTATAGATGTTGCGATAGTTGTTGGCGGCCGTTGCCGAGAGGTATTTCAGTCGCAATTGCTGGCTCACACCGCCACGCTCTACCACCACACCATCAGGTGCATCAAACCCATCCTTGGCATTCTGCAACGCAACAGCGTTGGCCCAAAAACCGCCGTCCACATCTGGCGAGGTATTGACGTCTTTGGATGTCCAGAAGCTGACTGCATTGGGCGAAAGAAAACCGGTACCAGCCGAACTGAGCGCCCGGTTGGCATCAGCGCCGGGTTCGTATGGCCCCCAGGAAGCATCGCCCAGGAACAACTGCGGCGCGCGCGGATCGGTAATGTCCACACCGAACTGGTACTGCTTGAGGTTGCCCATCCAGCGGGGATTGGCTTGGGGGTCTGGACGGAACATGCCCATGAAAATCTGGTTGTCGAACGTACCTTGGGCGTTTGCACTTACAGGCAGCACAGGTGCTGCAAACACACTGTTCACCGCCTGCATTTCCTGGAAGATGTCCCTCAACGCGTCTTTCAGACCTGCGGTATCACCGATCTTGACCAGGTGGAACTTGCCACCGCCGTTGATGGAAACACTTTTCATCAACTGCTCGTAATCGGGGTTGCTGCCATCGTACAAAGTGATGGTATAGGTCGTGATGCCAGAGAAAACGGTGCCGTCACTGGTAACACCGTTGTGCATGAATCTCGCCCACTCATCAGAGTAATCTGACTGGTATTTGCTGGACGCCTTCGACCCAGTTACCGGGTTTTGATACGGTGGCAACACAATGGTTTTAGGTAACACGCCATTAGCTGTTGCCAACTCTGCTTCCCCCCGCTTCCCACCATCTTGCGGCTTCTGGTTATTGGTGGCCAGAGTGATATAGACCACAAAATTGCGCGTGCACGCCTCTGCGTTAGCCAACCCGGGGTATTTGGTACCAGAAAGCCCGGTTTTACCGTGGAAAAAGGCCCAGGCCTCTTGCAGGGCTTGCACGAACTGGTTGCTGTTGCTCTTGTCTTTGGCAAGGCTCAAGTTGCTGATGGTGGGCAACATCTGACCAAGGCCTGCATCGTCAAGTGTCACAAGGGAATTAGGCACCGGAGTGGGATGCGGAAGAACAAAAACCCCTCCGTCAGATTTGCCCGGAAAATACATCAGGCCCATATTGATTTTGCCCTTGAGCGAGGGGTCGGTGGCAATGCCGTTTACCGCACTGTACAACCCACACACCTCAAAACCGAAGTTTGCTTTCGGATCATGTACCGCCAAGGAAGGGCAAACGTAGTCACTGTTGGCACTTGCTGCAGCAGCGTTATCCAGAATCACTACCACATTGGGAGCCGCGCCTGTTTCTAGCCCTTGGTAAATATCAATATCTTCGGCATGTGCCACCCCTGTGACCAGCAAGGCTGCTGTCATGGCGAAATTGAGTATGTTTTTGCAGGACGTTTTCATGGTTGTCCTCCTTTGTTTCCTACTGCTACAAAAAATGGTCAGTGACACTCGCTTCGGACGCGGCGCGCATTCAACATGCCGAGCCTTCGGTTACCTTGACGGCAACGCCTTGGTGGGTGGGTGCTGTTTGTATGGTGCTGTTGGGCAAGGTCGCACTGGCGCTGACATCCCAGATCGAGTTGGAGCACAGCGACCTGCTGCTCTTGTTCTGGGCCGAGCCGCCGTCAATCATGGACGCTGAACTGACCAGTGAATAGTCGCAGAGTCGGTCTTCCACCGAAGAAGCGTCGAGTTCAGCACGCATGATGGGGCGCACGCTTACGCACTTGGGAGCCGGTAACGTGACGGTATACGTGAAACCCGTCTTGCCACTGTTGTTGATGTCAATGCTTTGGATCATTTGCGCAGGCAGGTTGGTAAAGTTGGTGCGCAGGATGTTTTCAATGGCCTGCTGCGAGGCCGCCTCGCCTTCGCGCTGCATTTGCAGGTTGCCCACGATCTTGCTGTTGACCATGTTGACCTTGAGGGCTGAAGCCACAATGATGGTCAGCGCTATCAGCAAGACCATGGCGACAATCAGCGTGATGCCTTTTTCGTGCCGGGGGCCGAAACGCTGTTTCAGGACAGGACGGGCGTGTTTCATGGAGCTGCTCCTTCGCGATGGCCGGCAACGTTGTTGAGGCGCACAGTGGTGATGTACGCATGGCGCTTGTAGGTGTCGTTGAAAGGACCTTGGGTGCCATCCAGGCCCATCTCATAGGTCTTGTTGTCTGACCAGCCTGCTGTGGGGTCGATGGTGCGGGCCAGCACGTGCAGGCGCAGGGTGACGACGTTTTGCCAGTTTTTCAGCCCGTCTGTCCAGACATATTCGGGAGTGGTCTTGGGGCAGACGGCCTCGGCAATTTCAGCCGTTGGTGGCGAATTGGGGTTGCTGACATAACAATCAGGCGAACCGTTTGCGTCCATATCAATGCCGTAGTCGACCCGCAACTCTTCGATACCTTCTGCCACGGCTGTGACGGTTGCGGTATTTTTGCCGGCATAGTCCACCACTTTGAGCGTGGGAATGTCGTCGGCCTTGCCGTCGGTACAGTCATGGCAGGTGCTGACGTAATACAGGCGATGCACCACCTTACGCACAGCGGCCAATTTGCCTGCTTCACAGCCCTTTTGCAGCAAGGGAAATGTCGCGGAATTGCCTCCGTCTGCGGCAACACCAATTGCGAAAGACTGGTTGTCGCTTTCGCAATTGGAGGCCTGCACATAGGTTTCATTGGCGGTGGCATCTGCGGGAGCCACAGCGTTGCTGCTGACACGGGTCAGCAGGACGATGGGACTGCCGGCTTTGGCATTGGTCACGCAAGTGGGTGCTGCATCAGGCACGTAAACGGGCAAGGGGAGTTTGGCCTTGTCTTCTGTATTTGCCGGGAGCTGGTAGCCCAACTGGGTTGCTTCTGTCGGACACAGTGTGGGAATCTGGCCTTCAAAAGTGTCTGTACTCATGCTGCCGTAGTACCCTGCCGAAGCAAAATCGCTGCTCATGGTATACAGGGCATAGCGGCCGTTTTCGAGCTGGCGGGAATACTTGTCAAGCTCGGTACGCGAACGGATATTGGAGACAAACAGACTGCCCAACCCGACCAGCAAGATCAGGGCAATGACCAGAGCAACCATCAGCTCCACCAGGGTGAAGCCCTGCTGCCTGCGTGCTGCAGGCTGCCGACGGTGCCGCAACAGACGGTGCTGCAGATGGATCGTCATCAGAAATCCCCCAGTCTGATTTTGGTGGTGATGACCCGGTGCAATGTTTCGTCGCCATACAGGCCATTACCGCAGGGAAATGCTTCACCATTGGCCAGCTTGGGCGCACTGGTCGATGCAAGCCCTTGCCACGAGACAGCGATCAGATAGGTGTCTTTGGGGTTGACTGCAGCAGCACCGGATTCAGTGCCAGACTCTGTAGCCGGTTCAGCCGCGGGATCGGCGGCAGGTGCAGCCGCAGCAGTTGTTTCTTTCTTGATGCAGGCAACAGCACCAATCATGGCGCCCACCTTGTTGGTACCGATTTTTGTGGAGCTGCCCTTGATCAAATTGTCCAATTCCGTCAAATCGGAGTTGGCGATCTTCTTTTGGTGCGCTGTGGCGTTGGCGTCGGCGCATACAGGAGGTGGGGCGCTATTGATGCCCAGGGTCAGTCCGGTTGCGCCATTGGAATAGCAATCTGCAACGGCACGGTTGGCGCTCATGCGTTCGGAAATGTCCTGCAGGATCTGCAGGGCCTGCACGCGCTGGTACGACTCCATCTCGGCTTGGTTGGAGCGCACAATGATGCCTGCCAGCCCCAGAAGCCCGATCATCAGGATCACCAGCGTGACCAGCACCTCGATCAAGGACAAACCGGCCTGGCGCCGAAGATACATGCCAGGGTATACCCTGCGTGTTTGAAGGCTAGCCGTTTTCATGCGCATGCTCCTTTGATGATTTTGGGCATGCCAGTCAGGCCAATCGACAGGCAGCGCGGGCCCACACCAGAAATGGTTGCAGCCGGCTTGATCGTGAACTGGGTCGTACCCGATACCAGCCGACCATCGTTGCCGTACGTTATGGTTGTAGTGCTGTCGGATGCACTGATATCCAGATTGTTGAAAGCACCGTGCTTTTCATATTCGGCTTTTGCATCACTCACCAGCCAGCCGTCTTTCCAGCCGCCATCAGCGCTACTCAGGGAAACGGTGCCGTTGTTGGCAATGGCCTGGCTGCGCGTCATGATCACGGCGGCCATCAGGTCGTAGGTGGCGTTGCGCACACGCTGGTTGGCGAGCAAGGGCTGGAAATTGGGTGCAGCAATGCCCGCCACAATCGCCAGGATGGCAATAGTGACCATCAGTTCCACCAGCGTGAAACCGTGCGCGCGCCTGGATGAAGAATGTATTACCAGCATGTCGATACTCCTCCGGTACCTGAAATTCCTTTGCTGCCCTTCTGGTCGTAGGTCAGGTCGCCGCATTCGGTGTCGGCAGTCTGGCTACCTGTGGGCACCGCCTTGACCAGGAAACTCGGCGGCGTTGTTGTGTTGTCACCGGCCATGGTGACCGTGTAGCTTCTTGAAATATCGGCAGGCACGGTGGCGCCCAGAGCACTCAGGTCAACGGCATAGGAGCGGTTGTCCAGCAAGTAGCGCTGCTGCAAACCAGCCAGCTCCTGCATATAGGACTGTGCTGCTGCCCGCTTGGAGCGGATGATGTAGCGGGTGTAGGAGGGGTATGCAATGGCTGCCAGGATGCCGATGATCGCAACCACGATCATCACCTCAATCAAGGTAAAGCCTTTTGCCCATGTTTTTTGTCTCATTTCTGACCTCTGTGCTGCCTGTTCAGGTATGTGAGCACAGTGTAGAAATGAAGTTCAAAAACCAGGTATGAACGGCATCACGCTTTTGGAAAGTCGAGCGACAAGCGGTATGCCCCTATCGACAAACGGTGTATTTTTTCGGGGTTGTGCGCCCGAAAAAATGCATTGTTTTCAGGGGCTGCCAAGCCGCAAAAAATATCCCGGGTGGTTGACGGCCATGAGAACCCGAAAAATATCACGACCCCATGGTTGCCTCCATGGGCAGGGTTCAGGCAAAAATCTTGCCCGGGTTCATGATCCGGTGCGGATCGAGCGCCTGCTTGATGGCGCGCATCATGTCGAGTGCGCCTTCGCCACATTCCTGCGGCAAAAAGCGCATCTTGTGCAAGCCCACGCCGTGTTCGCCGGTGCAGGTGCCGCCCATTTCGATGGCGCGTTGCACCAGCTTGTCGCTGAGCTGTTCGGCCAGCGCGCATTCGGCGGCATCGTTGGGATCTACCAGATAACCCATGTGGAAGTTGCCGTCGCCCACGTGGCCGAGCAAGAAGTGCGGGATGCGGGCGGCTTCGGCATCGGCAATGCAGGCCAGCAAGGAGTCGGCCAGACGGCTGATGGGCACGCAGGTGTCGGTGGTGATGCACTTGCAGCCCGGCCTGCTTTGCACAGCCGCAAAGTACGAGGTGTGCCGCGCCGTCCAGAGTCTGGTGCGCTCCTCAGGCGTGTTGGCCCAGGCAAAGGCGCTGCCCTGGTGCTCGTCGGTAATGGCCTGTACCGTTTCGGCCTGCTCCTGCACACCGGCAGGCGAGCCGTGAAATTCCATCAGCAGCATCGTCTTTTCGGGCAGGCCCAACTGGCTGTAGGCATTGACAAAGCGCACACTGGCCGTATCAAGCAACTCGCAGCGCGCAATCGGCACGCCCATCTGGATGATGTCCATGACTGCGCGCACCGCATCGCTAATGTCCTCGAACATGCAGGTGGCGGCAGACACCGCCTCGGGCAAGGGGTAGACCTTGAGCGTGATTTCGGTCATCACGCCCAGCGTGCCTTCGCTGCCCACCATCAGCCGCGTCAGGTCGTAACCTGCGCTGCTTTTTTTGGCGCGGGTACCGGTGCGGATGACCTCGCCGCTGGCGGTGACCACCTCCAGCGCCAGCACGTTCTCGCGCATGGTGCCGTAGCGCACCGCGTTGGTGCCGCTGGCGCGCGTGGCGCACATGCCGCCGATGGTGGCATCCGCGCCCGGATCAATCGGAAAAAACAGCCCCTGGTGCCGGATCTCGCGGTTCAACTGTTCGCGCGTTACGCCGGGTTGCACGGTGACTGTCAGGTCTTCGGTGTTGACCGCAAGAATCGCGTTCATGCCGCTCACATCGAGGCTGATGCCGCCCTCCACCGCCAGCAAATGCCCCTCCAGCGATGAACCTGCACCAAACGGAATCACCGGCACCTTGTGCTGCGCGGCCAGCGTCACCACCTCGGCCACCTCGGCCGTGCTTTGCGCAAACACGACCACATCGGGCGGCTCTACCGAAAAGATCGATTCATCCACCCCGTGCTGCTCGCGCATGGCTTGCGCGGTATGGCAGCGGGCGCCGAAGCGTTGTTGCAGCGCTTCGCGCAATTCTGCAGAAACGGGGCGGCGGGTAAAAGCGGGCAAAGAGGCAGGGGCGTTCATGGGTGGGCAGAATAAGCAGGCAGACAGGGCATTATCCGGCCAAGTGAAGGCGGAAAAGCAAATCGGCATAATCCATCCATCATTCGAGATATAGCCATGCTGTTTGTTTTATCCCCCGCCAAATCGCTCGATTACGAAACGCCGCTGCCCAAGGTGGCGCACAGCGCGCCCTTGTTTGTGAAGGAGTCGGCCGAGCTGGTGGCGCTGCTCAAAGACCAGTCGCCGCAGCAACTGGCCACGCTCATGGGCATCAGCGACAAGCTGGCCGCGCTCAATGCCGCACGCTTTGAGGCGTGGAGCAAAAAGGCCACGGCCAGCAATGCCCGGCAGGCGGTGCTGGCTTTCAACGGCGATGTGTACGATGGGCTGCAGGCACCCACGCTCACCCCGGCGCAACTGGAATGGACGCAAGAACACCTGTGCATTCTGAGCGGTCTGTACGGCGTGCTGCGCCCGCTTGATTTGATGCAACCCTACCGGCTGGAAATGGGCACCAAACTTGCCAACGCGCAAGGCAGCGATTTGTACCGGTTCTGGGGCAGCAAAATTGCCGATTACCTGAACCAGCACCTGCAAGAGCAAGGCGGCGAGCCGGTGCTGGTCAACCTGGCCTCGCAGGAGTATTTCAAATCCATCGACCAAAGCGTACTCAAGGCGCGCGTGGTGGAGTGCGTGTTTGAAGACTTCAAAGACGGCAAATACAAGATCATCGCCTTCTTCGCCAAGCGCGCCCGCGGCCTGATGATGCGCCACGCCATCGAGAAAAAAACAAAGTCGGTCAAGGGGCTGATGGCGTTTGACAAGGCGGGTTATGCGTTTGCACCCGATGCGTCGTCTACCGACCGGCTGGTGTTTCGGCGCAAGGAGCGGCTCTGATGTCTGTGGATGGCGCTGGGCACACGCCCGAACAATCGCAACTCGGCAAGGCCACGGCCTACGCGGATCAGTACGATGCCAGCCTGTTGTTCCCCATTGCGCGCCAGCCGCAGCGCAGCGAGATCGGCATTGCGGGCAGCCCCTTGCCTTTTATGGGCGCCGACCTGTGGACGGGGTATGAGCTGAGCTGGCTCAACCCGCGCGGCAAGCCGCAGGTGGCGCTGGTGCACGTTACGGTGCCGTGCGAAACGCCGTGCATCGTCGAGAGCAAATCGTTCAAGCTCTACCTCAACAGCTTCAACAACAGCCGGTTCGACCACGCCGATGCGGTGCGCGAACGCATTGCCCACGATGTGGGTGCGGCAGTGTGGCAACAAACTGCAAGCCCGACAAAACCAGATGCGCCACCACCCAGCGTGGGCGTGCGACTGGTGTTGCCCGGGCAGTTTGCCAGCCAGCGTATCGAAGAATTGCCGGGGCTGGATCTCGACCGGCTCGACGTCGAATGCACCGATTACCAGCCTGCGCCGCAGCACCTGCGTGCCGATGCGGATCAGGCCCCGGTAGACGAAACCTTCACCAGCCATCTGCTGCGCAGCAACTGCCCGGTGACCAACCAGCCTGATTGGGGCGACATCCAGATCAGTTACCACGGAGCGCCCATCGATCAGGAGGGGCTGCTGCGCTACCTCGTGAGCTACCGCAAGCACAACGGCTTTCACGAGCATTGCGTCGAGCGCATCTTCATGGACATCTGGCAGCGCTGCCAGCCCGCGCAACTCACGGTGTACGCCCGCTACACGCGCCGGGGCGGGCTGGACATCAACCCGCTGCGCACCAATGTGCCGCAGGCGTTGCCGGCGAACCTGCGTACGGCGCGGCAGTAAGGCTCGGGCCAACACACGTCGCCAACCTTGCGTCATTGCGAGCCGCTGCAGGCGGCGTGGCCATCTGTTTGTTCCCAGATCACACCCAGAAGATTGCCGCGTCGCGTTTTACACCCCTTGCAATGACATGGTTTGGCGCGGTGCGCATTCTGCGGAAAAATATTGAACAGGCTTTCAGCTCGTGTAAGCTCCTTGAAGGAGCCGTTTGAAACGCCATCCGTGACAGATTCCATCCGTTAAAAAATAGTTTCAATCGATCGTTTGATCTTGTGTTGTAATGCTGCGTATGGTGTCTGAAAACGCAGAACTATCGGCTGACTCCACCAGCCCTGCCACCGTTGCGCTACCCGGCCGCAGCGATGGTCAGGCCGCGCGTGCGCGCCTGCTGGCTGAGGCCTTGCGGCTGTTTGCCGAGCAGGGTTTTGCCCGCACCTCCACCCGCGCCATCGCACAGGCGGCGGGCGTCAATATCTCGGCCATCAGCTACTATTTTGGCGACAAGGAAGGGCTGTACCGGGCGGCTTTTTACGAACCCCTGGCCGAGCACAAGGTGCACGCCACCATTGCCGAGATTGAAGCCAGCGGTGCCGATCTTGACGCGGCTTTGCGCACGTACTTCAACCGCATGCTGATTCCGCTGGCTGGAGATACCGACACGCACTACTGCATGCGTTTGCGCATGCGCGAAACGCTGGAGCCCACCGGCCTGCGGCAGGAAGAAATCGACCAGCGCTTCATCCCCCTGCACCGCGCCATGCACAGTTTGCTCGCACGCCACCTGGGTCTGGATGATTCCGATGAAGGCGTTGATCGTCTGGTGCTTGCCATCATGGGCATGCCGATCTATCTGGTACTGGCGCAAGACGTGGTGCTGAAACTCTGCCCTGCCATCGTCGAGCAACCCGATGCCGTTGCCAAGGCGGTGGATACGCTGGTGCGCTATGCGCTCGCCTTGATCCAGAGCGAAGCTGCGCAACGCGGCACCCTCCCCAAGCGGGCACCCTAAACCCTACCACCCTCTGCAGCGCACGCCTGCCCACCACCATGCCAAGCCCTTTTGTGTTTCGCCCTTCGGGGCCAGGAGCGGCCCGAGTGGGCGCTGCTCTGGCTGCCGTTGCCGTGTTGACCGCTTGCGTCAGCGCGCCACCCACTGAGTTGGCCTCTCCCGTGCCCGAACGCTGGCGTGCACCCGTGCTGGCCGGGCAACCAAAAACCATGGCCAACGCTGACCCCGACGTGCCGCACAGCGGCAGCGTGGAGCAGTTGCTGAACTGGTGGGGCGGCTGGAACGACCCGCTTCTGGTTGACCTGATCGCGGCCGCGCAAGGCAACAGCCCCTCGCTGGCCAGCGCCGCCGCCCGTATTGCGCAGGCGCGGCTGGGCGAAACGGCCGCCACCGCAGCCATGTTGCCCACGCTGGGCGGTGCCGCCAACGTCACGCGCGCGCCGATGACGCAAGCGCCTTTCGCGGGCACCATCGTCAACACCCATGTCCTTGGTGCGCAACTGCAATGGGAGATCGACCTGTTCGGCGGCCTCAACCACGCACGTCGGGCGTCGGGTGCGCGGCTCAACGCGGCGCAAGCAGCCTGGCACGACGCCCGCGTTTCGCTCGCTGCCGATGTGGCTAACCAGTATTTTGGCCTGCGCGCCTGCCAGCGCGGGCTGGAGATTGTGCAGGCCGATGTGATCTCGCAGCAGGAAACGGCACGCCTCACCGCGCATCTGGAGCGCGCCGGTTTTGCCGCGCCCGCCACGCTGGCGCTGGCCGAAGCCGGTGCCGCGCAGGCACAGGTGCAGCGTCTGCAGCTCGAAGCGCAATGCACGGCGGCGATCAAGGGCTTGAGCACCCTCACTGCCATGGATGAAGACATTTTGCGCGCCCGCTTGCAGCAGCCCGCGTCACCCCAACCGCCACCGCTCATGGTCGCCAGCGTGCCCGCGCAGGTGCTGGCGCAGCGGCCAGATGTGTATGCCGCCGCACAGGCGCTGGCTGCGGCCAGCGGCGACGTGGGCCATGCCAAGACGCAGCGCCTGCCGCACCTGACCTTCAGTGGCAACATTGGCCGCACCCTGCTCACCAGCGCCCTGCCGCAGCTTGACAACACCCGCATGACGGTCTGGAGCGTAGGACCGCTGGGCCTGAGCATGCCGCTGTTTGACTGGGGCCGCATTTCGGCCAACGTACACAGCAACAAGGTGCAGTACGAAGCCGCCGCACTGCAATACCACGCCGCCTTGCGCAATGCTGTGCGCGATGTGGAAACGGCGCTGGTCAATCTGCACAGCGCCCGCGAGCGCCAGACCAGCATGCAGGTGGCCGTGCGCGGATTCGAGAAATCATTCACCGCCGCCAACGCCAAGTACAAGGCGGGCATGGGCAGCATGCTTGAGCTTGAAAACGCCCGCCGCAACCTGAACATGGCACGGCAAGGCCAGTCGCAACTGCAACAACAGACGGAATCTGCCTGGGTGGCGCTGTACCGCGCACTGGGCGGCGGCTGGACGCCTGCCGCCAACCCCACGCGCGCCGACCACGACCTGATCGAAGCGGGCGAAGCCACGCGCCGCGCCCAGCAGGCCCGCCCCGCCGCCCAACCCGCCCCTCCCACCTCATCCACTGCCGCACATCCTTGATGACCATGAAAAAGCCTGTCTCCCACTCCCTGCTTGCCCTTGTCATCGCTGTCACTGCAGGCAGCGGTTTGCTCGTGGCGTGCAAATCCAAATCCGGCGCGGCCGATGCCGCCAGTGCGGCGCGACCGGCGCTGACTGTGCAGGTCACCACGGTGCAACAAGGGCAGGTACCGCTTGCGCTCAAGGCCAGCGGCAACATTGCCGCCTGGCAGGACGTATCGATCGCCTCGCAAAGCATGGGGCTGCGCTTGGC